>JACQRE010000011.1 GCA_016206585.1 Candidatus Omnitrophota bacterium
CCGCTCCGCGTCACCCGCCGCCAACACGCTCCGCTCCAAGAATCGGTGGATCTCTTCCGCGGCAGCGCGGTGGCCTGCGGGGTTGAAGTGGGTGTCGTTGAGCCGCAGGGCGGAGGAGTCCTGGTCGCCGCCAAAACGATCAGACAGTTGATAGAACCAAATCCCATGGTTGCGACAGAATGCCTCCAGCTCGCGGCGGGCCTGAGACAGTTCCATCCCACCCACGACCCGGTCGTACAGCCGCAGCAGCGGCGCGCGGCCGTACACCTTCGCGTCCTGATCGGGGATGAGGACCAGCGCCAGAGGAATCCGTCGCTGCTCCAGCAGCGTGTGCATCTGCTGCAACAAGCTCTGGGTTGCGCGCACGCCCTCCGCAAAACCGCGCTTGGTGTGCACGCGCGCCCACTGGCCGTGCACCAAGGCCGCCAGGCGGCTGTGCTGCGTCAGCGCTGGCGACGGATCGGTCACGTCCTTGAGATACCCTTCCGGTGTGATCATCCGTCGGCGCGGCGCCTCGCGGTTGTTCTGGAAATCGTTGCCTTCATAGAACGCCAGGATGACCGCGTCCGGTTCGTAGCTCAAGCCGCGCACTTCGAGGAGCCGCAACGCCTCGTAGGTCCCGAATCCCGGAATCCCGGCGTTCACCACCTCGTAGAGCCGTCGGCCATCCGCGTTCAGCCGTGCCTGCAGCACCTTCAAGAAGGATTCTTCGGCTTCCACACCCCACCCGAACGCGAAGGAATCGCCAAGGCCCAGAATGCGATAGGTTCCCGGCGGCTTGGGGCTGATGTCGTGTTCGCGAAGCCCCTGGGCATTCGCCGTCACCTCGATGTCAAAATCACCCTTGCGGAAGCGCCCCCGGAAGCCGGGCGTGAGCGTCCAGCCGATCTCTGGATGGAGCGCATAGAGCCCTGACGGATGCACTTCCTCCTCCGGATCGCGGATCACTGCAGCGGCGCGCAGCGGCACCAGGCGCAGCAGCGCTTCACAGCCGAGCACCGCAACCGCCAGACTGAGCACCGCTACAGCCACCGGCATCCACCACGCGCCGGCTGCGCGCATGGTCTGCGCAGACGTCCCGCTCATCCCCCCACCTGTTTGCTCACCGCAGGCGAGCTATCCTCGTGGTGTACTGGTTGTCGGCCCTGCGGGCCGAAAACAGGTGGGGGGATCATAGTCGCCCTTTCTGCTGCAGCTGCCACTGACGACTTGAGGCGCCGATCCGCGGCGCACCGCGAAGACGGTCGTCCGCGGCCTGGTCCACGCCGGATGGCGCGGCGGGGGCTGCCGTCCGACGACCGTTGGGACGGCGCGGTCCCGCGCGCCGCGCGACGGAGCGCTGCGGCGCCTGCTCACGCGTCCACAGGTACGCGCGGGCCATCAGCGCGGCCATGATCCAGAGGTAGCCCGATGTCTCCGTCGTGTTGACCCGCGAGCCCCACATGTTCGCCATGAACAAGCCGGAGAGCCCCCCGAGGAAGCCGAGCGCCGTCGAGCGGATGAACGGATCCGGGTGGCGCCGATAGACCACGACCGTCACCCGGAAGAGCACCAGGAGCGATACCAGGAAAAGTACGAGCGCCGGAATCCCCTGCTCCGCCGCCAGGATCAGGTAGGCGTTGTGCGCATCCATCTGCCGGCCCAGGTCGAGGTAGAGGTGCAGGTGGCTCTTGAACCGGCCGAAGCTCACGCCGAACCAGGGATGGTCCTTGATCATCTCGATGGTCGCCTTCCAGATCTCGATGCGGATCGCGGCGCTGCGGTCGACCTCCTCCTCCAAGTGCCTCATGCCGTAGACACTGGTCAGTTCAGTCTTGCTCTTGAACGTGGACTCGACGCGGAAGCGGATGCCCTCCGGCAGTATCGACGGGTTGAAGATGATGCAGGCGATTCCGCCGACTGCCAGCGCGAAGAGCGCCTTGTTCTTGAAGTAGGTCAGGCCGAGCACGCCCTGGGCGAAGGCGAGGTAGGCGCCGCGCGAGAACGTCACCATGATGCCGCGGAAGCACAGCAAAAACGGCAGCCAGAACAGCCACGCGCGGCCCCGGCGCAGGTTCTCCAGCCAGAAGCCGGCGTAGAGGAACATGTAGTAGACGAAAAAGGCGCCGAGGATGTTCGGCTGGCCGGCGATGCCGCCGATGCGCGATTTATCGAGGCTGGTACCCTCGCTTACACCCATGTAGTCGTGGACGGCCAGGGCCGCCACCAGCGCCACGCCGATCATCATGAGCACGACGATCGCCTTCCACCGCCGCTGATCCTTGACCAGGTGGAAGAAGAGGAAATAGAGCACGATGGGATCCATCCACCGCTTGAAGTCCGGCAGGAACCGGACGAAGTACTGGTTCCTGCTCAGGAACGACCAGTAGAGGAACGTGACCGTCCCCCATGCCACCAGCAGAAGAATCGGCAGATGGAGGATGTGCCGCTCAAAGTGCAGTTCGCCCTCGCGCGGGCGGTTGGAGAAGGCGCTGATCAGGATAACGAGGAAGAGCATGTTCGTCAGATTGACCGCTGAGATGATTCCTCCGAAGTCGCCCGCCAACTGCTTGCTGAACGGCAGGTAGATCACCATGATGTAGAGGGGAAGATCGAGCCGGCGCAGCCCGACGATGAAGAGCGCCATGAGGCCGGCGATGCCGCCCAAGGCGATCAGCGGGCCCGGCAGCTGCGTCTCGGTGTGCATGACGTAGCCGAGGAATAACAGCAGGCACATCAGGCCGAACAGCAGCCCTTTGGAGAGCGCCGGCGGCTGAACTGCGGCGGTGTTGCGCCGTACGGCTAACGCACTCATCAGCGTGCCTCTCCCGCAAGCATCTCTGCGTAGATCCGCTCGGCCTCAGGGACCTGCCGGCGCTGGTCAAACCGCTGCTCGGCGCGGGCTCGTCCGGCCTGGCCCATGCGCGCGCGCAGCGCCGGATCCCGCAGCAGCATGAGGAGGGCGTTGGTGAGGCCGTCGACGTCTCCCGGTTCCACGAGCAGTCCGTTGACCCCGTCGTCCACCACCTCGGACACCCCGCCGATGCGCGTGCCGACGACGGGCTTGCCGCAGGCCATGGCCTCCAGCAGCGACATCCCCCACCCCTCCCAGTACTTGGAGGCCTGAGCCGCAATGTCGAACCGGTGCGTCAGCACATCCACGTCTGCGCGCCACCCGGTAAAAAGTACATGGCCGTTCAGCGCCAGCCGGTCGGCCAGCGCCCGCCACGTCTTGAAGTGGCGGCCGCCAGCGCTGGGATCGCCGCCCACGATTACGAACTGCACGCTCGGAAATTCATCCGCTACGCGGCGCGCGGCCTGCAGGAATTCCGCGATCCCCTTTTCCGGCAGCAGGCGGCTCACGATACCGACGGTCAGGCGCGAAGGATCGAGTGCCACATTAGCTGGCGCGGCGCCGTTTCGGTCCGGCGCGTAGTGCTCAAGGTCGATGCCATCGAAGACCGTCTGGATGCGCGCGGGCGGGATGCCGCTGCGAACGCAGGCTGCCCGCACCGCGTCGGACACGGCGATGAACCGCTGCACCAGCGGCACCCAGATCCGCTCCCGCTTGGTGAGGCCGCGCGCGGCGCGGAGGCTGCATACGCAGGGCGTGCAGGTCATGAAGGCCGCGGCGATCGTGGGCATGGCGGACTCGATGTCGTTGTTGTGGTGCACCAGCGCCACCCGCTCGCGGCGGATGAGCCGCGCCAGCTGCCACAGCCGCCCATGCGGCCGCAGTCGCAGCGTCGGCACGCCAAGCTGCCGGATCCGCTCAATGCCGACCCCGTCGGCGTAATGCGCCACCATCGGCCGAAAGCGCGTACGGTCCATCCACTGGAGGAGGTTGGCCAGGCATGTGGCCGAGCCGCCATAGCCTGAGCCGGACTCGACGAAGAGGATCGTCTTGGGCCAGCTCGATGCCTCCGGGGTGGCCAAGCCGGCGAGCCGCAGCAGATCCTGAATCATTGAGGGGTCGAGTCGCGCCATGCTCACGAGGTAGACCACGGCACCAAGGCAGGAAGCGCCGATCAGCCACGCACCGCGCAGGCTCAACAGCTCCCCGAGCCCCACGCGCAGCCCGGGACGCAGCCAGTGCACCAGCAGCACGACGCTGCCCATGGCCAGCAGGCCGATTCCGACCGGGCGCAGCGCCCGCAACAGCTCCGTGAAGCGCACGCCCGCCTGGCGCATGGCCAGGGACAGCCCGATGGCGCACGGGACGCCGATCGAGGCCACGAGCGCCCACGCCACGCCGACGGTGCTCTTGAACACCAACGCGGCGGCCGCTGCCCCGGCCGCCAACAGCCCCAACTGCAGCACGTTAAGAAGGAAGACCGCGCGAGAGCGGCCGCTGCCCAGCAGAACCGGCTCCACGCCCACGCGCAGCGCCTCCAGCGCCCCGGCGGTGGCCAGCACCTGGAGGATCGACGCGGCTTTCATCCATCGCTTGCCGTAACAGACGAACAGCATCTCCTGGGGCACGAGCCAAAACAGCAGCGCCACAGGCAGCGACAGGAACAGCAGGTACTTCGTGAGCTTGAGAAACCCCTGCCGCAGCAGCTCAGGCCTGGCCTGGGCGGCCGTGAAGGCCGGGAACGCGACGTGGAAGATGCGCGTGCTGATCTGCTGCGTCGCGAACATCGCCAGCCCGTAGCAGAGCGTGTAGTAGCCCAGCTGTCCCGCGCCGAGTGAGCGCCCGATCACGATCTTGTCCACATTGGCCGTCAGGAACGCGACGGTCCAGGCGCCGACCACATACTTGCCGTAGCGGAACATCTCCCGCAGCAGCGACCAGTCGAATCGCCCCCGCGGCCTCCAGCGCAGCAGCGCCCACTGCAGCGGCACCGCGACGAGCCAGCGCGCCAGGTAGCCGGCCACGAGGCTCCAGATGTACCAGCCACGCGCCGCCAGCACGATGGCCACCGCCGAGTAGACAGCCATGCCGGCCAGGTTGCTCTTGGCTTGGATGTCGAGCTGCAGCGTCTTGCGCACCAGCGCCAGCGGCACGCTGCTGAAGCCCGCGAAGATCAGGATCGCCCCCAGCACCCGCATGGGGGCGGCCACCTCGGGATGGCCCAGCCACACGCTGAGGGTAGGTGCCAAAGCGAACAGCAGGCCGTAGAGTGCTAAGCCGACGAACGGCAGCACCCACAGCGCGGTGGTCGCTGCGTCCTCGATCCGATCCCGGCGCTGGATCACCGCCACATCCAGCCCCAGGTTCTTGAACACGCTGAAGCTGTCGATCGCGACGAACGCCAGGGCGTAGAGCCCGAAATGCTTCGGGTCGAGGATGCGCGCCAACACCATCGTCGTGCCGAAGCTGAGCACGCGCTCACCGACGGCGTTGATCATCGTCCAGCGCACGCCGGAGACGGCCTTGGTCGTCAAGGATGCGGCAATTGCGTGTGTGGTCATGGCGCGTCCCCGTTGGCATCGGGCCACCGCCACTCATGCTCCAGGTGGACCAGGCCGCCGTCGTATTGCTCCGAGAGCACCGTGAAGAAGCAGCCGTGCTTGCGCGAGTCGAGGGGTGCGACGCGCCCGACCTCGCTGATCTCCACGCTGACGTGAAACGCGTTGGGCAGCAGGGTCATCGCCGGATAGGTCAGTGTCACCACGCCGCGCCCTTCGAGCGGAGGCACCGCCAGGCCGTCGCGCTGCGTCGAGGCGACGTGGCACGTGAACCCGTCGAGCCGCTCAACGACGATCCGCAGCGTGGGCCGCTCGATGCGCCGGGTGCAGGCGTAGGCGACCTCGATCGTCATCGGCTCCCCGGTTTCGAACGTCTCCGTCACGGCGCCGGAGGCGTTGCGCACCCGCACCTCCTCGATCTGCACCGCGCCCGCATCCGCCTGCTGGAGCCGCTGCTTGGCCATCGTCTCGGTGAACCGTTTCCGCTCCGAGGTGATGACCCGCGTGCGGTAGTCGGTGATCACCTCAGCCGCCGGCCCTTCGGCGGCGATGCGGCCGTTCACCAGCAGCAGGACCCGATCGCAGAGGCGCTGCACGGCGTTCAAGTTGTGCGAGATGAAGATCATGGTCTTGCCCTGCTGCTTCAGCTCCTGGATGCGCTGGAGGCACTTCTGCTGGAAGGCGATGTCGCCCACCGCCAGCACTTCGTCGATGAGGAGCACGTCCGGATCGACGTGCGCCGCGATCGCAAAGCCGAGGCGGATGTACATCCCGGAGGAGTAGCGTTTCACCGGCGTATCGATGAACTTCTCGATCTCCGCAAACGCCACGATCCGGTCGAAGAGCCGGCGGATCTCCGCGCGCTTCAGACCCAAGATGGTCCCGTTGAGGAAGACGTTTTCCCGCCCGGTCAAATCCGGATGGAAGCCTGCCCCAACCTCAATGAGCGCGGCCAGCGTGCCGTGGGATCGGACTGTCCCGGACGTCGGCTTGGTGATGTGCGACAGGAGCTTCAACGTGGTGCTCTTGCCCGCCCCGTTGTGCCCGATGATCCCGAGCATCTCACCCTGAGCGACGCGGAAGCTGACGTCCTGGAGCGCCCAGAACGTGCCGTCGCGCTCGGCGTTCTTCGTCAGCTCGGGGCGCCAGCGAGAGAACAGCGCGGGAATCGCGTCGCGCAGGCTGTGGTGCTGCGTGCCGATCTGGTATCGCTTTGACACGCGCTCAAAGACAATGACGGGGGCAAGGGACATCAGATGAGATCCGCGAATTTGACTTCGACCTGCTTGAAATACCGGTACGCCGCCACGCACAGCAACAGCGCCACCGCCAGGCTGCCGCCCAGCACGCCGACATCCGGTGCCGTGCCGTGCAGGATCGCCTTGCGGAACCCGTCGATCACCATGGCCATGGGGTTGAGCTGATACCAGGGCCGCAGGTTCTCCGGCACCTGGGACACCGAGTAGATGACCGGCGAGGCGAAGAGCAGGAGCTGGACGCTCAGGGGCACGAGGTACTTGACGTCCCGGTAGAACACGTTGGAGGCCGCGATGAACAGCCCCGCGCCCAGCACGAAGATCAGCTCCACCAGAAAGAGCGCCGGCACCCAGAGCAGGCTTGCCGTGAACGGAATGCGGTACCACGCCATCATGCCCACGAAGATCGCGGAGGCGATCAGGAAGTCCACCACGCAGGCCAAAATCGACGCCGCCGGGAAGATTTCCCGCGGGAAGTAGATCTTCTTCACGAGGTTCATGTTCCCCGAGATCGAGGTCGTCGCGAACGACAGGCTGGTTTGGAAGAACATCCACGGCACCATGGCGCAGTAGAGGAAGATCGTGTGCGGCATCCCCTCTGACACCGCCTCGCGAAAGACCAGCGACTTCACGCCGGCGAGGATGAGCATGAACGCGAGCGGCTGCGCGACGGCCCAGGCCGCGCCCAGGAACGTCTGCTTGTAGCGCACCTGGATGTCGCGCAGCGTCATCGCGATCAGCAGGTCTTTGAATTGTCCCAATCGCTTCAGGTCACTCCACATCATCGTTCTCCACAATCTTCGAGGGCGTGGGTCCTGCCGCGGTGCCACCCCGCGCGTCCTCGGGCCGTCGGAC
>JACQRE010000046.1 GCA_016206585.1 Candidatus Omnitrophota bacterium
ATCTGGGCGCTCACCAGGCGGTCCACCGCATCGGCCATCTGGCTGGCGACGAACCGCTGCCAGATCAACTGGTAGAGCGTGAACTGCTCGTCGGTCAGATACGGCTTCATCGACTCCGGGGTATGCGCCACATCGGTCGGGCGGATCGCCTCATGCGCCTCCTGGGCGCTCTTCTTCGCCTTGTAGGCGCGCGGTTCCAACGGCAGGAACTTCTTGCCGAACCGCTTGGGGATGAGGCCGCGCACGGCGGTGAGCGCCTCGTTGGCCACGCGCACCGCGTCGGTGCGCATGTAGGTGATGAGCCCCACGGGGTTGGGCTCGCCGATCTCCAGCCCCTCGTAGAGCTGCTGGGCGATGCGCATCGTCCGGGCCGAGGAGTAGCCCAATTTGTTGAACGCCTCCTGCTGGAGGGTGCTGGTGGTAAACGGCGGCTTGGGGTAGCGCTTCTGCTCCTTCTCCTCGACGGCCGCGACGGTGAACGGCTGCTGCCGCAGCGCGGCGGCCAGCGGCTCGGCGTCCGCCTTCGTCTTCACGTCCGCCTTCTGGGTCCCGACCTTGTCGAGCCGCGCCGTGAACGAGGGGCCGCCATCGGCCTGCTTCAGCTCGGCCTCGATCGTCCAGTACTCCTGCGGGACAAACGCCTCGATCTCCTTCTCCCGGTCGACGATGAGGCGCAGCGCAACCGACTGGACCCGGCCGGCGGAGAGGCCCCGGCCGATTTTTTTCCAGAGCAGCGGGGAGAGCGAATAGCCCACCAGTCGGTCGAGGATGCGGCGGGCCTGCTGCGCGTTGACCAGCTTCAGGTCGATCGGCCGCGGATGCTGGATCGCCGCCTTGACCGCCTGCGGGGTGATCTCGTGGAAGGTGATGCGGTAGATCTTGCGGCCGCGAAGTCCCGAGCGAGCCCCGTCGGTCCCGGGGCGAGTCGGGGGGTTGCGCCGTACTCCGTGGCGCGTCTTCGCTGGATCCGCCGGCGGCGACTTCGCCGCCTTGGCGCTGGCTTTTTTCGCCTGGGCCTCCTCATCGTCGCGCAGCAGCCGCTCGAGGTGCCAGCTGATCGCCTCCCCTTCCCGGTCGGGATCCGGGGCGAGGTAGATCGCCTCCCGGCCGCGCGCCTCCTCCTGCAGCTGCTTGGCGAACTTGCGCCGCTTCTGGATGACGATGTAGTGCGGCGCGAAGTCCTTCTCGACGTCGACCCCCAGCTTACTCGCGGGCAGGTCGCGCAGATGGCCCATCGAGGAGGTGACCTCGAAATCCGAGCCGAGGATCTTGTTGATCGTCTTCGCTTTTGCCGGCGACTCGACGATCACGAGTTTTTTAGCCATGAAACATCCTCAGACCAGAGACATGAGACCTGAGACAAGAGACTCAGCACTGAAACATCTGAACGCAAAGGTATTCGGTTCGTTCCGCAGCCGGTCTCTGGTCTCTTGTCTCATGTCTGATGTCTGTTCAGCCGCCGCCGACGAATTGCACCAGTTCCACCTGGTCGCCTGCCTGTAATGCGGTGCCCGGATGCTGGGCCCGCTTCAAAATGGTCAGGTTCAACTCGACCACGACGCGCTCCGGGGCCACCTGGAGCGTCTCCAACAGTTGCGACACGGTCAGACCCTCCGGGACCTCCCGCGCCTGGCCGTTCACTTGGATCGTCATCACGATGTGCGTCATCGCATGCGGCCGCGCGCAGGGACCGTCTCCGGCTGCAGCCGCAGCTCCTCGAGGATGTCCTCCACCGATGTCACCAGCCGCGCGCCCTGCTTGAGGAGCTGGTGCGTGCCGTGCGACGTCACGGCGGTCATGGGCCCCGGCACCGCGAAGACCTCGCGGCCCTGCTCCAGCGCGCAGTCCGCGGTGATGAGGGCTCCGCTGCGCTGGGCGGCCTCCACCACGACCACGCCCAGCGACAGCCCGCTGATGAGGCGGTTGCGCTGCGGGAAATGGCGCGGCAAGGGTTGGGTCTCCATCGGGTATTCTGAGAGGACCGCGCCGTGTCCGGCAATCTCCTTGGCCAACTGGCGGTGCTCATCCGGATACACGCGCGACAGCCCGCTGCCCAGGACCGCCAGCGTGCGCCCGCTAGCACGGAGCGCTCCGCGGTGCGCTGCGCCATCGATCCCCCGCGCCAAGCCGGACACCACGGTGACGCCGCGCAGCGCCAACTCGTAGGCGAGCTGCTCGGCGCACTGGAGGCCGTAGAGCGAGGCGTGGCGGGAGCCGACGATGGCCACGGCCACCCGATCCGCCTCAGTCAGCGTGCCCCGCAGATAGAGTGCGACGGGCGGATCTGTGATCGTGCGCAGTGCGTCAGGGTACCCCGGATCGTCCGGGGTCACGATGGCCGCCCCCTGGCGCCGTGCTCGCTCCAGCTCCCGCGCCAGCCAGACCTCATCGTGGAAGCCGGCCACAATCCGCTTGGCCAGAACCGGGCCGACCCCCTGCACCTGGCACAAGGCTTGGGCCGTGGCCCGGGCAAGGGGTTCCACCCCGCCGAAGGCATCCAACAGGCGCCGGACACGGAGCGGACCCGCCTCGGGAAGGCTGTTGAGCTGAATCAATCGCGCTTGAGGAGTCACCATGGACGATTCGGACGACGTACGAGGCACTAGCTTACCATAGGACGGCGAGCGGAAACAAATCGGGGATTACAATCGCGGTCCCGGGGGAACCTCTTCGCCGTGGAGCAGACGCTCCACAGCGTCCAGCAGCCGAACCGGCTCACAGGTTTTTGGCAGGTACGCGTTCGCGCCGGAGGCGAACCCGTGGATGTCGTCCATCGGACCGTCCATGACGGTGAACATGAGGACCGGCAGCTCCTCGTGGCCGTAGCGCTGCCGCAGCTGCCGGCACACTTCGAAGCCGTGCAGGTCGGGCAGCCGCACGTCGAGGATCACCAAGTCGGGCTGGTGCTCGATGGCGTACTCGACGCCCGCCGAGCCCCGCGGCTCGAGATGCACCTCGTAGCCGGCCGATTCCAGCCGGGTCTGCAGAATGAGCCCCAGGTCCTCCTCGTCCTCGACGACGAGAATGCGCTCCTGGCACGTGACCATCATCCCGTCTCCTGGTTGCCCACAAGAGCCCACAACCCACCCGTCCTCACCGCCACGCGTCTGAGGGCGTTATAGCAACTATGGCTGACCCGCACGCTTGGAGTCAAGTGGTTCTCTAACCTATTGATGTGACAGAGGTTATCTCCGAGTTCGCTCGATCCGGCTGACCGTCAGGACGCGGGCGCGGTCGTTGAAGCACATCAGAAAGCGGTCGAAGAACCCCGACCGGCCCATCAGGTTGAATCCCATCCGCAGCGCGTCGGAAAACCCCGCCGGGGCCAAGAACTCCATCCCCGCAAACCGCACGCGGATGTGCTGCAGGTAAATCGGCAGCACGCTGCCGTTGCCAAGGGTCACGTAGCGCCGCTTCGCCTTCTTGAGGTTGATCCCCAGCAGCTGTGCCACATCGACGTGGAAGACGCTCCAGGAGGCCCCGGAGTCCACGTACGCCTGGAGGTACAACCAGCGGTTGCCGGTCCACACCTGCAGGTACACGATCGGCGCGTGCCGGCCTTGGGCATCCTTGAGGTACGGGAACTCCAGCCGCCGCAATCCCGATGATCGTGAGGAAGACATCAGGACGGGGCGTCCATGGCGGTCATCAGAACGCGGTCAACGACTCCTCAGGCAGCGGGATATAGTAGATGCCCGCCTCGCGGGTGGCCGCCAGGCGGGCCTGCCTGCGCCGCGACCCGTCATCGTGCTTGGGGCGCGGCAGGCAGGCGTTCTGGTAGGCTTTGAGCTGGGTCTCGCCGGAGGCGATGATCCGGCTGTCGACGACCACCACGTACTTGCCGCCGTAGCGCTGGGACAGCTGTCCGGCGTGGTCGAGGAGGTACTGCCAGCTCTTGCACAGGCAGGGGCTCAGCTGGGCCCACACCCGCTCCGCCACCTCGTCGACCGAGAGGTGCGTCGTGTCGATGGTGATGTCCGCCTGCGCGTAGGCCTTGGCGCGCTGCAGGAGGAGGCCGCGGATGCGCGACAGCGGATTGGCGTGGCCGTGCAGGAGCGGGCGCGTCTCGAGCCGGCGCCCGACCCGCTCGAAGATCGCCTGCGGCTTGGCGGTGAGGCACACGACCGGGCCGCTCACCCGCAAGCGGGCGCGGTTCTGCGGGTCGACGAAGGCGCCGCCGCCCGTCGCGATCACCTGCCGCTGGCCATGGATGACGCGGCTGATTCAGCGGCGTTCCAGTCGGAGGAAGACCGCTACGCCGTGATCGGCGAAGTTCTGCGCGATCGGCCGCTTGACCGAGATCTCGATGAGCTGGTCGAGGTCGACGAAGCGCCAGCCCAGCCGCTTCGCGAGCCGCTTGCCCACCGAGGTCTTCCCCGTTCCCATGAAGCCGGTCAGAATGATGTTCATCGCGCCACGGCGCTCCTGAGGGGCCGTCCGCTCAGTTCAGCCGATGATCGTGCTCCCTGACGGCGAAGTGGACGAACCGGCCGTCCGGCGTGAACCAGAACTGCAGCTCCGCGCGCGAGGCCGCCCATCCCGGTTGTCCGCGGCGCGAGAGCAGGACGGTCGAGTAGATCGCCTGATCCGGCGTCACGAGCCCCGAGTGCGGCAGCTCGTGCGCATCGAGAAAGTCGATGACGCGGCTGACCCCCGTGCCGGGCGGCAGCTCCCGCTCGACGTCCGCTTTGAGTGCTGCCACGTCCACGCTGGGCGGGGCGCTCCCCATCCCGGTGCTCACGATCAGCGACGCGCACGCCACGACCAACACCCCCAGTGGTTCCCATCGTCCCCGCATGTCAGAAGCCCTCCACCTGTCGCCGGTACGCCGCGACGTTGCGCCGCACTTCCCCGACACTGTCTCCCCCGCACTTCTCCAGGACCGCCCGCGAGATCTCGAAGGCGATCATCGCTTCGCCCACCACCCCCGCCGCCGGCACCGTGGTGACATCCGAGCGCTCGACCGTCGCCACGACGGGGCGCTTCGTGTTGATCTCGACGGAACGCAGCGGCTTGCGCAGCGTCGAGAGCGGCTTGAGAAATCCGCGCACGACGATCGGCTCGCCCGTCGTCATCCCCCCCTCGAAGCCGCCGGAGCGGTTCTGGGACCGGTAGAACCCCCGCCGCTTGGCGTAGAAGATCTCGTCCTGCACCTTGGAGCCCCGCAGCGACGCCGCGAGGACCCCGTCGCCGATCTCCGCCGCCTTGACCGCATGGATCGAGAGGATCGCCCGGCCGAGGCGCGCGTCCATCCGGCGGTCGTAGTGGACGTAACTGCCCAGACCCGGCGGGACTCCCTCGACGAGCACCTCGAAGACGCCGCCGAGCGTATCGCCCGCCTTCACGCACGCGTCGATCTGGCGCATCATCCGCGTCGTGGCCGCCGGATCGAGGCAGCGCAGCGGGGTCGGATCGGCCCGTGTGCGCGCCATCGCCACCGTCGCCGTCACCGGTTTCGCGCGCACCGAGCCCAGGGCGATGACGTGGCTGGCCAGCTCGATGCCCAGCGGGGAGAGGAGCTGCTTGCAGACCGCCCCGACGGCGACGCGCGCGGCGGTCTCGCGAGCGCTCGCCCGCTCCAGGACGTTGCGGATGTCGCGTTGATGGTATTTGATCGCCCCGGTGAGGTCCGCATGGCCCGGCCGCGGCTGGGTCACCACCGGCAGCCGGTCGATCGAGGCGTCTTTGTTCTTGATCGCGATCGCGATGGGGCTGCCCAGCGTCTTGCCGCGGCGCACTCCGGAGAGCAGCTCCGCGGTGTCGGTCTCGAACTGCATCCGCGGCCCCCGCCCGTAGCCCAGCTGGCGGCGGCGCATTTCGCGGGCAAGCGTCTCGAGGCTGATGGGGATCCCCGCGGGCATCCCTTCCAGGATGGCCACGAGATACGGCCCATGCGACTCCCCCGCCGTTAAAAATCTCAACATCGCGTCACGATCCCCATCCATAGTAGTCCCAGAGGAGGCGCACGGCCTCTTCGAGCCCGGTGGCGCGCAGCACGTCGGCTCCGTAGAACAGCGCGGCCACGAGCGCCAGGGACAGGAACGGGCCGTAGGGGATGACGTGGGAGCGCTTCACGAGCAGGACGAACAGCCCCGGCAGCAGGGCGAGCATCGGCGCGAGGAAGAACGCCAGCACGACCGCCTTCCAGCCGAGAATCGAGCCGGCCATAGCCATCAGCTTCACGTCGCCGCCGCCCATGCTCTCCTTCTTGAAGAGGACATCGCCCAGCACGCCCGTGCCGTAGAGCAGCCCGCCGCCGGCAAGCCCCCCGATCACCGAACGGACCAGCGCCACCCACCGCGAGTCGGTGCCGTGCAGGGCCGGCACGAGCCCGCTCGCCGCGACGCCAAGGGCCAGCCCCCCGAGGCTGATCTCATCGGGGATGATCTGGAACTCGAAATCGATGAAGCTCGCGGTGATGAGCCCGCACAGGAAGATCAGGTAGACGGCGCCCACGGTGCTCGCGCCGAACCGGGCCACCGTGGCCACGGTGGCGAGGCCGGTCACGGCTTCCACGAGCGGGTAGCGCCAGAGGATCGGGTGGTGGCAGCTGCGGCACCGGCCGCCCAGGAGCGCGTAGCTGACGAGCGGGATGTTGTCATACCAGCGGATCATCCGCTCGCACTTGGGACAGCGGGAACGCGGCCGCACGAGCGACTGTTCACGCGGCATCCGGTAGATGCAGACGTTCAGGAAGCTGCCGATGCAGCTGCCCCAGGCAAACCAGAACAGTCCGGCCAGCCATCCCGGAACCACCGAAGAGTCGATCACCAACCTCGGGTTGAATGGAGCTCGCGTTGCAGCGCTTGGCGCATCGCGCCAATGGGCGGCGCGCGACGCAGCCACAATCGAAGCGATTCAGCTCCCTGGTATAGTAGCATTGACACCCCATTGGCCGCAACACAGCCGCGCCGGCGGGCCGCGCGCACGAGGGCCGTCTCGTGGTGATAGACGAGGTCGTAGACCAGCGTCCCGCGCCGCAGCCTGGACGAATCAATGGGCGGCCGGTCATTCGGCCGCATCCCCACCGTCGTGGCGTTGATGAGCAGCTGGGCGGCGCGTGGATCCGCGGCGTGCAGCGGCACTACCTCCACGCGCGCGCGGGGCTGCCGGTGCCGCAGCCACCGGGCCAGCTGCTTCGCCCGCGCCGGATGCCGGTTGGCGATCGTCAGGTGCACGCCGCGCACCCGGGCGAGCTCCCAGGCCACCGCCTTCGCCGCCCCCCCAGCACCCAGCAGCAGCGCGCGCGCGGGAGCCGGCCTCCACCCCAATTCGCGCATGGCGCGGAGAAACCCCGCGCCGTCGGTGTTGTAGCCGGCCGTCCGGCGGTTGCGGATGACGATGGTGTTGACCGCGCCGATCGCGCGGGCATGCGGGTCGATGCGGCTAAGCAGCGGGATGACCGCTTCTTTGAGCGGCACCGTCACGTTGAGCCCTTCGACGCCGGCGAGGACGAAGGCGCGCAGGATGGGGCGCAGACATGCCGGGGGCACGTCGAACGCGGAGTAGACGGCGTCACACCGCAGCGCCTTCAGGGCCGCCGTGTGCATCGCCGGCGAGAGGCTGTGAGCGATGGGATGGCCGATGACGCCGAAGAGACGGGTCATAAAGAAGGGGCGGGGGGCGAGAGACAGGGGG
>JACQRE010000049.1 GCA_016206585.1 Candidatus Omnitrophota bacterium
CAGGACCGCATCGGAGATCTGGTCGGCGATCTTGTCCGGATGCCCCTCCGTCACCGACTCCGACGTAAACAGATGGCGCTTCATGCGACTCCTCCTACCTGACGTGCGGCCATTCGCGCTTCACCGTGTCGTACGATTCGAGCGAGCCAATATCATACCACGCGCCGGGCATCATGACGCCGTAGACGGTCCCCCGTCCCACCAGCCATTGAATGAAGTAGCCCGGGGCGTCCGCGTTGCCGCCCGAGTCCAGGAACTCCCGGATTTGCCCGCACACCGCCGCGGGAAAGTAGTAGACGCACAGCGCCACCTCCGCGGAGGGCGGCTGGGGCGATTTCTCCACGAACGACGTGATCCGACCGCTCGCCTCCCGGAGGACCACGCCGAACTGGGTCGCGGCCGCCTTCGACGGGGCCTGCCACAGCGCAATGCTCGGCTGCGGAGCCACCCGGCGGGCCTGCGCGACGAAGTCCGCCAGCGACCACGCGAAGAGGTTGTCGGTGCCGATGACCAGCACGTCGTCGTGGGGCGACCCGGCGCGCCGGGCCAGCTCCAGGTCGCGGATCGCCCCGAGCCGCGTCTGTGCGGTGCCCGTGCCGTCGTCGACGATCTGCACCGGAGCCGCGGTGCGGCGCTGCCAGTCGCGGAACTGATCCGCGAAGCGGTGGTTGGTCACCAGGACGGCCGCGCGCACGTCGGGCACGCCGCGCACCCCCCGCACCACCTCGTCCAGAATCACGCTGCGGCCCAGCGGCAGCAGCGCCTTCGGGCGGTCCTGGGTCAGCGGGTAGAGCCGTGTGGCGTAGCCCGCCGCCAGCAGCACCACGGTGATCGGCATCACGACCGAGTTCGATGTTCGATGTTCGATGTTCGATGTCCACACCGAACATTGAACATTGAACATTGAACTCTGCGTCGCACCAGCGCCATCGCTTACTCGACCAGTGCGGGGGCCACTTGTTTCAGGCTCGCCAGGAGAAACGCCTCCACTTCCTTGCCCGTCTTCAGCGTCAGCGCTTGCTCGGCGACCGAGCAGGCAAAGGAGTGCTCCACGGAGCGGATCATCTGCTTGACGATCGGCAGCTGCACCGGCGAGGTGGAGAACTCATCGAGCCCCAGGCCCAGCAGCAGCAGGCTCAGGGCCGGCTCGCCGGCCATCTCGCCGCACATGCCCACCCAGATCTTGTGCTCGTGTCCGGCATCGATGATCCGCTTGACGAGGCGCAGCACCGCCGGGTGGGTGGGCTCATAGAGATAGGCGATCTTCTCGTTGACGCGGTCCACCGCGAGCGCGTACTGGATCAGATCGTTCGTCCCGATGGAGAAGAAGTCCACCTCCGGCGCGATCAGGTCGCAGATCATCGCCGCGGAGGGCACCTCGATCATGGCGCCGACCTCCAGCGCGTCGGCGTACGGGACCCCTTCCCGGCCCAGTTCCTGCTGGACCTCGTGGAGGATCTCGTTGGCCCGGCGCAGCTCCTCGATGCCGGAGATCATCGGGTACATCAGCTTGAGGTTGCCGTGGACGCTCGCCCGCAGGACCGCCCGCAGCTGGCTGCGGAAGATGTCCGGCCGCGCGAGGCTGAAGCGGATCGCCCGCCAGCCCATGAACGGGTTCATCTCCGACGGCAGCTGGATCGGCGAGAAGAACTTGTCGCCGCCAAGATCCATCGTCCGGATGATGACGGGCTGCGGCTTGAGCTGCCGCGCGACGGTGCTGTACGCCTCGAACTGCTCCTCCTCGGTCGGGAAATCGGAGCGGTTCAGGTACAGGAACTCGGTGCGGAAGAGGCCGATGCCCGCCGCCCCGTGGGCGATGACCGAGGGCACCTCATCGGGCAGCTCGATGTTGGCGGAGAGGATCACCCGGTGGCGGTCGAGCGTCTCCGCCGGCAGGTCTTTGAGGTGCAGCAGCTGCCGGTTGACCTCCTGGTGGCGCCGCTGCTCAATCTCGTAGCGCTTGACCGTCTCCGGATCCGGGTCGATGATCACCTCGCCGCGGGTGCCGTCGACGATCATGACGTCGCCCTTCTGGATGCGCTTCGTGGCCACCACCAGCCCCACGACGGCGGGGATCTCGAGCGACTTCGCCATGATGGCCGTGTGGCTGGTCCGGCCGCCGATGTCGGTGACGAAGGCGAGCACGTGCTGGCGGTGCATCTGGGCGGTCTCGGAGGGCGAGAGATCCCGTGCGACGATGACCGCCGGCTGGTCGAGCTGGGCGAGCGTTTCAGGCCGCTTGCCGAGCAGGTTGCGCAGGATCCGTTTGCGGACGTCCTCGATGTCGGCGGTCCGCTCGCGCAGGTACTCGTCCTCCGTCCTGGAGAACGCCTTGAGGTGGCGGCCGATCACCTCGTTGAAGATCATTTCGACGTTCAGGAGCTGCGTCTTGAGGCCGTGGATGATCTCCTCCCGCACCGACTGGTCCTCGAGGACGAGCAGGTGGGCGTTGAGGATATCCGCGTGCTCCTGGCCGAGATCCTCGGCCAGCCGCTTCTGGATGCCGATGATCTGGTGGCGCGTCTTGATCATCGCCTCCTCGAGGCGCAGCATCTCCAGCGAGACCTCCGCCGGCTGGATGGAGCGCTTGGGGATGGCAATCGCCCCGCTGTCGAAGAGCATCGCCTTGCCCATGGCGATACCGGGTGCTGCGGGAATGCCTTTGAGGGTGATCATCACTGCGGGACAATGATCATGTGGCCGGAGGATCTGGTAATGGCGTGGTCACCAATTGAGCGAGCTGCTCGAGCGCCTCCGCCGCGTCCGGGCCGTCGACCACAATCGCGATCCGCGCGTTCGGCCCGGCGGCGAGCGTCAACAGCCCCATGATCGACTTGCCATCGACGATCTTGCGCCCCTTCTTCACCGTCACCTGGCTGGTGAACTGCTTCGCCAGCTGGACGAACAGCGCGGCGGGCCGCGCGTGCAGGCCCTGCCGGTGGATCACCGTCACCGTGCGCTTGAGGGGAGCCATCACCCCACCACCTGCGCCTCGTGGCGACTTCGAGCCTGGACGATAGAAGTCGCCACGGCAAAGCCTCTCGTCTTCTCAACGCTCAGAATATCCTGATCCATAGTCAGCTTTGCGGCTCGCCTGCGGCGAGCCGGCGCAGGTGGTGGGGTCACGAGACGGTCCACGTGAGGCGCGCGGCCCAGGACGCATCATGCCCGCGATTCGCCGGCAGGTCCCACAGGCACACCAGGCACAGCCCCTGGTACGTCCGCTCCAGCCCTTCCTCGGACTCCGATACCGTCTCCACGGGCACGTGGTACAGCGTTGCCGGCGGATCGATGGCCAGGCGCAGCGACAGGCCGCCCTCCTCCCGGAGCTCGAAGGCGCTGGCCGCCTCGAGCGCTCCCGCCTGGGAGAGGTAGCGCGGATCGCGCACCGACAGGTTGAACTCCAGCCCGATCACCGGCACCGAGGGCCGTTCGATCTCGTAGCGGCACTCGAGGACCGGACGCCCCGTCGCGAGGCGGATGGTCTTCCGCACCCGGCCCTCGGCGAGGGGCCTGGTCAGCAGGACGGTCAGCGCGTCCTTCGCGCGCGCGGCCTTGGGCGAGCGCTCCCAGTCGCAGCGGCCCCCCGTCCACAGCCGCCGCTCACCCCACGTCGAGCGGACGACCTCCTGCAGCGCGGGCCGCTGCGCAAACGCGTAGTCGTGAAAGGCGCTGCGCCGGTGATCGTCATAGAGGAGCCGCGACGCGAGGTTGTCCTCCTTGGTGCCCACCAGGTCGTGGATGCTCGCCGGCACGTTCCCGCCGGAGACGGCGGCGGCCTGCCCCCCCACCAACGCTGTTGGTGGGGGGGCCTGCTGCGCCTTCGCGTTCAGCTTGTCGTGGTACCGCTCCGGGCGTCGGGTCAGCGTATCGAGGAGGTTCACGCGCTGCCGCACGAGGCTCCACTCGGTGATGGTCCCGCCCTCCGCCGGATCCACCACGACCTGCATCGAGGCCGTTTTTAGGCTCGCCTCAGGCTGGCCGTCGCCGTCCGCATCCAGGGCGCTCACGGCAGCACCGCCCCCTGCGGCGCGATCCACCAGCGCCTCGGCGGCGATGAGATGGCCGTAGACCGCGCGCCGCAGGTGGGAGAGGTACAGGCCGCCGAAGACCCCATGCCAGTAGGCGCAGTTGCACTGCCCCGCGTAGAGTTCCTGCCGCGCCTTCTCCAGTGCGGAGTGGCGAGTGCGGAGTGCGGAGTGACGGCGGCTCTTACGTAGTGCGGTGAGTGAACGGCTGACGCGTAGCATTTTCTGCTGCATGGCATTTGCTTCGGGGTACTTGGTGAAAAAATTCCGGAACTGGCCGCCTGACCACTCGAGCATCTCCTCGTAGCTGCCGCCGGGCAGGTACACGCGCCCGTCGGGGGCGTGCGCGGCGGCGTAGTCGCGGAAGGTGGCGGTCTGGAGCCACTCCCCTTCCCGTTCAAGCGCCGTGAAGAAGTGGTCCAGCCACCCCTCCTCGTACACCCACTGGTACGTCTTGGGCCAGAGCCCGAACTTCTCCCCGTCGTCCGCGAACGTGACGGCCACCGGCTCCTCGCAACGCCGCCGCTTGAGCCACTCGATCGTCCGCTCCACCGGCTGGAACGGCAGCCAGTAGCGCAGCCGCTTCGACGCCGGGAAGAGCCGCACGGAATCGCCAGCGTAGTCCGTCGCATACGAGCCGAAGAGGTCCCAGAAGGGCTCGTCCTGCACCTGCAATCCGCCGGGCAGCCATGGCCGGGCGGCGGCGAACTGGTTGGTATCCAGCATCGTGTAGCGGATCCCGGCGCGTGAGAGCGTGCCCGGCAGATCAGGCTCCCAGATCCGCTCGGTCAGCCACAACCCCTCCGCCGGCGCGCCGAAGCGGCGGCGCAGCAGGTCCCGCATCTGCGCGATCTGTCCCTGCCGGTCCGTTTCCGGGATCATCGGCAGGATCGGCTCGTAGTAGCCGGAGGCGAGGAGCTCCGCCTGGCCGCGCCGCGTCAGGGCGTTTACCCGCTCCAGGAACGTCGGCCGGTGAGCGGCCAGCCAATCCAGCAGGCAGCCGCTGTAATGGAGGGCGAGCCGGATGCGGGGGTGCCGCTCAAGGGCGCGCAGGAAGGGATTGTAGGCTTTGGCGTACGCCTCCTCGAACACGAAGCCGAAGTTGCCGATCGGCTGATGGCAGTGGATCGCCATCAAGAGGGTCACGGGCGCACCCATCCGGTTACCCCCGCGCCTCGGCCGCGGCCTCGGCCGACGCCGGAGCGCTCGGCACGGCGAACCGCCCGCGGTTGCCCACGATCAGCTGGATGATGAGGCGCGAGACCTTGTCCGCGTCATGGCGGACGTAGTTCTCGGTGCTGATGATGTTCTCGGCGACGATCTGGTAGCCGAGCGCGCGGATCCGTTCGGCATCCGCCTCGACCGGGAACGCGTCCTCCTGCCGGTAGCGATCCAGCAGCGACGAGGGCACCGGCTCGGTGTTGACCATGACCACCTGGACGATGCCGGGGTTGGTGTGCGTGATGAGCGCGCGCACGTGGTCGCTCGCCTTGAAGCGGTCCGTCTCCTTCGACTGCGTCATCACGTTGCAGATGTAGATCTTGAGCGCCTTGGAGGTGACGATCGCCTCGACGATCTTGTCGACCAGCAGGTTCGGGATGATGCTGGTGTAGAGCGATCCCGGCCCCAGCACGATGGCGTTGGCCTCCCGGATGGCGGTGAGCGCGTCGGCGGTCGGTTCGCAGTGGCTCGGCTCCAGGTAGATGCGCCGGATGGGCACGCTCACCTGCGAGATCTTCGACTCGCCGAGCGTCACGCTGCCGTCGGCGTGCTCCGCGGCCAGGCGCACCTTCGTGTTCGTCGAGGGCACGACGTGCCCCCGGATCGCCAGGACCTTGCTGGAGGCCTGCACCGCCCGCTCGAAATCGCCGGTGATCTTCGTCATCGCGGTGATGAAGAGGTTGCCGAAGCTGTGCCCCTGGAGGGCGGAGTCCTCGGCAAACCGGTACTGGAAGAGGCGCTGCATGAGCGGCTCGGTGTCGGCGAGCGCGACCAGGCAGTTGCGGATGTCGCCCGGAGGCAGCACGTCGAACTCCTGGCGCAGGCGGCCGGAGCTGCCGCCGTCATCGGCCACCGTGACGATCGCCGTGAGGTTGGTCGTGTAGTGCTTGAGCCCCTGCAGGAGCGTGGAGAGCCCGGTGCCGCCTCCGATGACGACGATCTTCGGCCCCTTCTCGAGATAGCGCCGCTGGAACACCAGCTCCACCAGATCCTGGACGTGGCCCTGGGCGACGACCTCCAGCAGCGAGCGGACCATCAGCGCGACGCCGAAGAAGAGCCAGAGGAGCCCGCCGAGCAGCAGGAGGAGGCTGAACAGCCGCAGGAGCAGCCCGCCCTCCGCGGTCAGGAGGGCCGCCCCCATCCCGAAGAGCAGGATGCCGCTGATGGCCATGAACAGCCACCGCTTCACCCGCATGCCCGGGTACAGCCATTTCAAGAATTGCAGAGAGGATTTCATTGCATGGTAGGTTCGGGCGGATTAGTGGCGCCGTTCGTCCTCGTCCCGGATGATCTTGACGAGCGCCTTTTCGTCTTTGGCCGCGCGGAGGGTGTCGCGGAAATGTTTGTCCTTGAGCAGCCGGGAGATGCGGGCCAGCGCCTTCAGGTGCGGCCCGGCGGAATCTTCCGGGGCCACGAGGAGGAAGAAGAGGGACACCGGCTCGCCGTCCAGCGCGTCGAAGTTCACGCCGGTGCGGGACACGCCAAACGCCGCGATGAGCCGATTCACGCCGTCCGACTTGCCGTGCGGAATCGCCACGCCCTGGCCGATCCCCGTCGAGCCGAGCGACTCGCGCTTCATGAGGATCTGGACCAGCTTGCTGACGTCCCGCTCCTTGATGGAGCCGGCGGCCACCAGCAGCTCGACTAGTTCCTGGATGATCGCTTCCTTGTGCTGCTGCGCCTTGAGATTCGTGGTGACCGCGCGCTCGTCCAGAAACTCCATGATGTTCATCGCCGTGCCCCCATGCGTGACTCCTCTCTGTGCGATAGGTTCAGACGATCAATGCACTCCTCAGGAAGGATGGTAAAACGCGCGCCCGGCAGGATTCGAACCTGCTGCCTCTTGGTTCGAAGCCAAGCGCTCTATCCAAGTGAGCTACGGGCGC
>JACQRE010000048.1 GCA_016206585.1 Candidatus Omnitrophota bacterium
CTCCTGGCCGGTGAGGTCGAGCTTCACCCCGATCTTGTAGAGCCGCAGCGTCGGCAGGATGATCGTCTCCTCGGCCTTGGCCAGCGCGTGCAGGATGTTGATGACCTGCTCCAGCGAGTCGCTGGGCGGCACGGCGACCGTAAACCAGATGTTGAAGGGGTCGTTGCGCTTGTAGTTGTGGGAGACCCCGGGGTGCTGATTGACCACCTCCGCCGCCTCGTCGACCCGGGCGGGATCGACTTTCATGGCGGCGAGGGTGCTCTGGTACCCGAGGGCCCGGGTGTCGAAGATCGCGGAGAGCTGGCGGATGACCTTCGTCTCCTTCAACCGGGTGATGCGCTCGAGGCACTGCTGCTCCGAGATGCCGAGCTTCTCTCCGAGGAGCTGAAACGGCCGGTGGTCCACCGGGAACCGCTTCTGGATTTCGGTGAGGAGCGCTTTGTCGACGTCGTCGAAGGTCTGTGTGATCGTATTCAGGAACACACCCTCCTGTTCAATGTGTTCACATTACACCGACGTCTCGCTGGGTGTGGTGGCCAGGCCGAAGTTGGCGGCGTAGAGCTCGTGGATGCGGGCGAGCTCCGCGGAGGCCAGCGGCGGGGTCTCGACGGCCGCGGCGAACTCGCGCAGCAGCGCGCTGTTGTAGATGTTGGGCAGCACCGAGGCGACCGATGGCTCGGCGAGGATGTACTGGATCGCGGCCTGGCCCAGCGTGCGGCCGGTCTCCTGGGTCAGGAATCCAATCTGCTGCACCTTCCTGAGGCCGTCCCCCTGCCACTGCTTCTTACGGTCCTCGGTGGAGACGCGATGGAACCGGTGGTCGTTCTCGGTGAAGACGGTCTCAGGCTTGACGGTGCCGTCCAGGAGGCCCGACGCATGGGGGACGCGCACCAGGAAGCTCGTCTGCTGCCGGCGACCGCGTGTAAAGAGCGCTTCGCCGAGCATTTGCTCGAGGAGGTTGTAGATGATGTACACGAGGTCAACACGGCGCTGCTCGATCGCGTACGCGCCTTCCTCCATCTGCCGCTCGGCGATCGCCGGCCCCAGCGCCGGCCCGTAGGCGCGGATCTTGCCTTCCCGCTTCAGCGCCTCGAGCGCCGCGAAGAGATCGTCGCGCTGCATCGCATCCAGCCGCGGGTTGTGGAGTTGGTAGAGGTCGACGTGGTCGGTCTGCAGCCGCTGCAGGCTCTGCTCGAGCGCGAACCGCACGTACTCCGGCCGCCAGTCGTGCGGCAGTTCCTCATGGCCGCGGCGCGCGGTGTGGTGGTAGAAGTCGTAGCCGAACTTGGTGCCGATCGTGATCCGGCTGCGCTGTTCGCCGAGCGCTTTCGCCAGGATCGTCTCGCCTAGGCCGTTGCCGTAGGTGTCAGCGGTGTCGAAGAAGGTGATGCCCCGGTCGACGGCCTCCTGCAGCAGCCGGACGCCAAAGGCCTCGTCCGTGACCCCCCACCACGTCGTCGACACGGTCCATACCCCGAAGCCCACTTCGGAGACGCGAACGTCCGTGGTGCCAATCGTCCGATACCTCATCAGTCAAACACCTCGGCGGGGATACCGGTCGAAGCGGTCAGCCGGTCGGCAATCGCCTGCAGCGTCTCGCGGGGCACCTCGAGGATGCCGGGGGCCGCCGTGCCGCGATCGATGGTATAGACCTGCACGGAACGCGGCCGGATCTCGCCCACCGCCGCCACCCACGCGCGCAGGTGCGGCTCACCAGTGTTGTCGTAGCTGCCCTGCATGAACAGACTCTGCAGCACGATGTCCGGCAGCGTCTTGAGCCATGCGACCATCGCCTGGAACTCGACGGCCACCAGCGGCTGGTTGATGCGCCGCCACGTCGCCTCGTCCGCCGCGTCGAACTTCAGGTAGCGCGCATCGCACTGGGCGAGCGCCTGGCGCACCGCCGGGTGCGCCACTTGCGTGGCATCGCTGAGAATGCCCACGGAGGCCGATGGAAAGCAGCGGTCGCGCAGCCGCTTGATCCCAACCACGAGCTCGAGGAGGTCCGGGTGCAGCGTCGGCTCGCCGTTGCCCGCCAGCGTGATGCAGTCCACCGGCGTGCCGGCGGCGGCGTGGCGCGCGAACGCGACCGCGATCTCCGCCAGGAGTGCTGGGGCCCGCTTCAGCCGCTCGGTCGAGGCCCCGCCGGGCAGCGTCCACCCGTACTGGCAATAGACGCAATTCGACGAGCAGACCTTGTGGCTCACCGGCAGCACGTTGATGCCCAGCGAGTGCCCGAACCGGCGGGAACGGATGGGCCCGTAGACGGTGGCGTCTTGCAGGGGGATCGTCGACGGCATGATGGGACTATTTTAAAGGAAAACGCGAGGTTTGTGTTACGTGAAATGTGTCACGTGTTACGTCAGGGCATTCACGTTCTCGTGCGAGCCTTCACGTGACACGTAACACGTGACACGGGCGGGCTGTGTTTACTTGGCGCGTTTCTTTAAGACGCGGTCGATGCGCACGAGCAGGTCCTCGTGATCGAAGGGCTTGATGACGTAGTCCTCGATGCCCTCCAACTCGAACAGGTCCTTCATCCGGTCGCGGGCGGTCAGGATGATGACCGGAATCTTGCTCCGGCCGAACTTCGCGTTGATCTCGCGCAGGCAGGAGTAGCCGTCCATGTTCGGCATCAGAACGTCCAGGATCACGAGATCCGGCTGCTCCCGTTCGATGAGTTCCAGGCCCTGCTGGCCGTCGTTGGCGGTCACCACCTGGTAGCCCACCGACTGCAGCCGGATCTTGACCGCCAGGGCCAGCTGCTGCTCGTCATCGACCACCAGGATCTTCTTCCCGTTTCCCATCATCCATCCCTCCTCTCAGGAGTGCACCGATTGGTGCTGCAGGACGTCGCGCACCTTGGCCAAGAGCTCTTCGATTTGAAATGGCTTCACGAGGTGGTTGTACGTCGGGCTGTCCATCCCCAGCTGCCGGTCCTTGCGCTCCCCTTTCGCCGTGACGATGATGACCGGCACGGCGCGCGTCCGGGGGTTCTCCTTCAGCAGATGGTACACCTCGTAGCCGTCCATGACCGGCATCATGATATCCAGGAGGACCAGGTCGACCCGGTGGCGCCGGAGCTGCTCCAGGGCGTCGGGGCCGCTGGCGGCGGTCAGCACCTCGTACTCGCGAAGCTCCAGCACCTCCTTGAGGAACTGCCGGATCTTCGCCTCGTCGTCCACGATCATGATGCGCGTCTTGGAGGTCTCGGTCTGGTGGAGCCGGCTCTGGATCAGCGTCAGCAGCTCCTCCTCGGTGGAGCCGTCCTCCGGATAGGTGGCGGTGGTGGTGGTGACGGGAATCGTCACCCCCTGCCCGGCCGATGGCACGGTGAACGTCCGTTCGTTGAGGCTACGGCTGATCCGCTCGGCCATGGCCTGCGCGCCGGCCTGGTCCACTTCCGCGAGGATCACCACCATCTCGCCGCGCCGCCACCGCACCACGATATCGCCCGCCCGCTTGCGCACCATCTCCCGCAGCGCCGTCTCGAGCTCCTTCAGCAGGTGGCTGGTCTCTTCGAGCCCGTACAGCGCCTTGATTTCCGGGAACCCGACGACGGAGACGACGATGATGGAGAAGCGCCCCTGCCGGCGCTTCGCGGAGTCGATGCCGCCCTTGAAGTACTCATGGAACAACTCCTCCGGCTGGTACTTGGGCAGCGTGAACGAGAAGGCGCTGCCCTGATCCTTGGCGCTCTTCGCCCAAATGCGTCCGCCATGGAGCTCGACGAGCCGTTTGCTGATGGCCAGCCCCAGCCCCGTCCCTTTGGCGGTGGCCTCGCCCACGAGCGGCTGCACCTGTTGGAACTTTTCGAACAACTTCGGGAAATCGGCGGCGGCGATGCCGATCCCGGTGTCGGTGACGCTGAACTCGATTTCGTTGGGCTGCTCCGCAATGCCCACGGTGATCCGGCCGCCGTTGGGCGTGAACTTGATGGCGTTGCTGAGGAGGTTGAGCAGCACTTGGGTGATCTTGTCGGCGTCCGCAAAGAGCTGGAGCGACTCGCTCTCCAGCTCGACCGCCAGCTCGAGCTGCTTGTTCGCGGCCAGCGGCCGGATCGTCTCGATGACGTGGTCGAGGAAGGGCCGCGCCTCGACGACCACCTTCCCCAGCAGCACCTGCCCCGCCTCGATCTTCGCCATGTCGAGCAGGTTGTCGATCATCCGGGTGAGCCGGTCCACGTTGTTCTGGATGATCCCGAGGTATTGCCGCTGGTCGGGCGTGAGCGGGCCGGCGATCTGGTCGGACAGGATCGCGGCGAACTCGCGGATGGTCGCCAGCGGGGTCCGCAGCTCGTGCGAGACGGTGCTGACGAACTCATCCTTCATCCGCTCGCCGCGCTTGCGCTCGATGGCGTAGCGCATCGCGCGCGAGAGGAGGGCCGGGTAGACCTGGACGTAGCCCTTGACGAGGTAGTCCTGGGCGCCGCGCTGGAGCGCGTTGATCGCCAGCGTGTCATCGTCGGAGGCGGTGAGGATCACGATGGGCACGCGCGAGGCCCGGTCGCGCAGCTTGATCAGCGTGTCGAGCCCCTCGCTGTCGGGCAGGATGAGGTCGAGCAGGACGAGGTCGAACTCCTCGGCGCTGAGAAAGGTGACGGCCTGCGCCAGGCGGTCGGCGTGGTGCACCTCGAAGGCGGACTCCGTCTCCTGGGCCAGCGCCTCCTGCATGAGCCGGGCGTCTTCCGGCGTGTCCTCGACGAGCAGGACCTTGATCGGCTTCTTGGTCATCGCCGATTAATATCCTCCAATAACCGTTACGCAGAGCTGACAAGCGCTTAGGTAAGTATACCTGACTCGTCGGCCGAGCAACAAATATCGAGAGGGAGTGCGGAATGCGGAGTGGACCGGACATTCCGCACTCCACACTCCGAATTCCGCACTCTGTGTCGTCGTGAGTTAAAGAGAGGCGGCCCAACGCAGAAACCGGAGCAGCTGGGCGCGCTGGCGGATCAGGAAGCGGAGGCAGTGCTGCGGGGTGATCGCATCGGCGTGGAGCATCCGGCCGCGCTCGTCGAGCACGCCGTAGGTTTCCATCCGCCAGCGCAGGAGGGGCGAGCGCCAGGGGGTGAGCAGGTGGGGCCCGGCGAGGCGGAGGGCGATGAGGAGCATGCGAAACCACATCATGCAAGAGAACGCGGCATCGCTGATTCACGCTGATATCAACGCTGATGCATGCCGATTGATCCGCGTGTATCGGCGTATAGATCAGCGTTGATCAGCGATTACTTGGCGAGTTGACGGACGGCTGCCAACGCGGCGTCGTAGTTGGGGTGCGACGTCACCTCGGGCACGTACTCGACGTAGCGCACGGCCCCGCTGCCGTCGACGACGAAGACCGATCGGGTCAACAGGCGCAGCTCCTTGATCAGCGCCCCGTAGGCGCGGCCGAAGGAGGCGTCCTTGTGGTCGGAGAGCACCTGCACCTTGTCGATGCCGGCGGCTCCGCACCAGCGCTTCTGCGCGAAGGGCAGGTCCATGCTGATGTTGAGCATCGCGACACCCGGCAGCTTCGCCGCCTCCTCGTTGAACCGGCGGGCCTGTAGGTCGCACACCGGCGTGTCGAGCGAGGGCGTCACGCTGATGAGCAGCGTCTTGCCCTTGAAGCCGCCGAGCGACACGGGGGAGAGGTCCTGGGCGATCACCTGGAAGTCCGGGGCCTTGGCGCCGGGCTTGATCGCCGGGCCGATGAGCGTGAGCGGGTTGCCCTTGAATGTGACCGCGCCGGTGCGCTCCTGGGATGAGGCGGACATGGTGGCGGTGGACATCGGAACTCCTCCTGTAGGTTAGAAGTGGTGAGAGTGGTATCGTAGCGGAAAGCGCTTCGACCGTCAATCAAAGAGGGGCAAGGCGCCCCGTGCCCCCTGCCCCTTGACTGTCCCTGGAAGTCCCTCTAGAGTGAACCTACCTCAATGCCGATTCCCTTGTTGCTGCATGGCAAACATCAGCGGCCCGGCGCGCCGCCGGTCGTCTACGAACCGTCCGGGGCGTGGATCGTGCCCTGGCGGTTCGGCGACCTCGACGCGGAATACCGCGCCATGCAGGGGGGTGCCGCACTCATCGACGATTCCACGCAGACGGTGATCGAGTGCCGGGGTGCTGATCGGGCCTCGTTCCTCCAGCGGCTGCTCACGAACGACATCGCGCGCCTCACCCCGGGCACCGGCTGCCGGGCCGCGCTGTTGAACGAAGCGGGCAAACTGATCGCCGAGCTGCTTGTCCTCGCCGAGGCCGACATGATCCGGCTGCTGTGCGACCTCACCATCGCCCCGCGCGTGATGCAGACGCTGGAACACCATCACATCGCGGAGGAGCTGACGCTCACCGACCGGGAGCGCGCCTTCGCGGTGCTGGCGGTGGAGGGCCCCGGCGCGCTCGGAGTCATCGGCCGCCTGAGCGGAACCGCGATCCCGCTGCCCACCCCCCTGGCCCACGCCGCCGTCTCGCTGGAGGGGGTCACCGTCCGCGTCATCAAGCACTCGTTGCTGAACCGCGAGGGCGTGTGGTGCCTGGTCGAGGCCGCGGCGTCGGAGCGCATCTGGCGCCTCCTCGCGGATAGCGGTGCCGTGCCGGCCGGCTGGGAAGCGTTCCACATCGCGCGGATCGAAGCGGGCGTGCCGCTCTTTGGCGTCGACATGGACGGGACCAACCTGCTGCCGGAGACCGGACTGGAGACCGTGCTGTGCCACGAGGCGAAGGGGTGCTATCTCGGCCAGGAAGTGATCGCCCGGCTGGCCACGTACGGCTCCCTGAGCAAGCGGTTGATGGGGCTGCTCGTCGACGCCGCGGAGATCCCGCAGGCCGGCGACCGGATTGGGCACCACGGCGAGGAGGAGGCGGGCTGGGTCACGAGCGGCTGCCGCTCACGCGCCCTCGGACAGCCGATCGCGATGGGCTACGTCAAGCGGGGCGCGTATGCGCCGGGGACCGTCGTGCAGATCCTGCGGGGCGAGTGCTGGCTGCCCGCGACGGTGACTACGCTTGCCAGTATCGCACGAACTCGTGCAGGTGGGTGAGCGTCGACAGGTCGGGCATGCGGTCGAGGAACACCTTGCCGGCCAAGTGGTCGCACTCGTGCTGGATGACGCGCGCGAAGAAGCCGTGCGCGCTGAACTTCACCTTCTCGCCCTTCCGGTTGTACGCTTCGACTTCCAATGACTCCGCGCGCGGCACCTGGCCGCGGAACTCGTTGACGCTCAGGCACCCCTCCCAGTCCACCGTCGACTTCTTGGAGGCGGAGAGGATCTTCGGGTTGATCAGCACGGTCAGCGGGACCGGCCCCTCACCCGGATAGCGGCGGTTCTCCGCCACCTCGATCACGGCGACCTGCTGCGGCACGTGCACCTGCGGGGCCGCCAGCCCCACCCCCTCGTACTCGCGCATCGTCTCGATCATGTCATCGAGGAACCGCTGCATGCCCGCCGAGGCGATCGTCTCCTTCGGCACCGCCTGCGACGGCATGCGGAGGACCGGGTGGCCGAGCCGGGCGACCTTCAGAATGGCCATCTCAGGCCGTGGCACCTTTCGTGAGCGGAAGATACTCGGGGTGGCGTTTCAGGTAGGCGCTCGCGATGTACGGGCAGGAGGGGATCACGGTCAGGCGGTTCGCCTTCGCATATTCGAACGCCGCGCGGCACAGTTGCTCCGCCATGCCGCGCCCCCGGAACGCCTCGGGGACGTACGTGTGGTAGAGATCGATCTCCTGGCCGTGCCGCCGGTAGCTGAGGAACGCCTCTGCGCCCTCGAGGCGGATGGCGAAGCGGCCTGCGGCCTCATCGTGCTGGACCACGACATCGTCAGCCATAACGAATTATTATACCGTTGGTCGCGTTCCCTGTAATGCGTTATCATACCGGCGACATGGACCCTGTTGGCACGCTGCTGAACCGCATCGCGGATACCCTCCCCGAGGACCGGGCGGCCCTGCGGCGCCTGAAGACCCGCGTCGCCTCGGAATCCGGCGCTCCGCTTATCCGCAACGACGCGCTGCTGGACCGCTACCGGGCGGAGGTCGCCGCCGGGCGGCGTCCACTCGATGCGCGGCTTGAGCGGATCCTGACGCTCAACCGCATCCGGTCGCAGTCGGGTGTCGCCACCGTCACCGTCATCACCGAGCCCTACCCGTGCCCCGGCCGGTGCGTCTACTGCCCCACCGAGGCGCAGGCGCCGAAGAGCTACCTCACCAACGAGCCCGCGGTGCGCCGCGCCCTGCGCAGCGCCTACGATCCGTACGAGCAGATGCGCAGCCGGCTGCAGGCGCTCCGGGAAACCGGCCATGCCACCGACAAGGTCGAGCTGATCATTAAGGGCGGCACGTGGTCGTTTTATCCCGACAGCTATCAGCGGGACGTCATTCAACGCTGTCTCGACGCGGCGAGTGACTTTCATACCGCAGTGCGGAATTCGGAATGCGGAGTGCGAAGTGAAAACCACTCCGAACTCCGAACTCCCAATTCCGAACTCGCAGCCGCGCAGTTCCGTAACGAAACGGCGGGATGCCGCGTGATCGGGATCACGATCGAGACGCGGCCGGACTACGTCACGGCGGCGGAGGTCCGCCGGCTGCGCGAGCTGGGCGTCACACGGGTGGAGCTCGGCGTGCAGACGCTCGAAGAGGCGGTGCTCACCCTCATCGTCCGCGACCACGGCACCGCCGAGGTCCGCCAGGCGACCCGCCTGCTGAAAGACGCGGGGTTCAAGGTCGCCTACCACCTCATGCCGAACCTCCCCGGGGCGACGCCGGCGGGCGACCTCGACACCATGCGGCGGCTCTTCGATGATCCCGCGTACCGCCCCGATACCCTGAAGCTCTACCCGTGCGTCGTCATCGAAACGGCTGAGCTGTTCGGGTGGTGGCGCGAGGGCCGGTACACGCCGTATGACGATGAGGCGCTCATCGAGCTGCTCATCCGCATGAAGCTGCTCGTCCCGCCCTACGTCCGCATCGAGCGGATCATCCGGGACATCCCCTCCACGTCGATCCGCGCGGGCTGCGCGATCACGAACCTCCGCGAGGAGGCCCAGCGGCGCCTGCGCGCGCGGGACGCCGCCTGCCGCTGCATCCGCTGCCGGCAGGTGCGCAGCGACGCGGGGGGGACGTTCCGGCTCATCCGGCGCGACTACGAGGCCTCGGAGGGGCTGGAGATGTTCCTGAGCTTCGAGGACCCCTCGGCCGACCGCCTGGCCGCACTGCTGCGGCTGCGGATTCCGCGCAGCGAGGAGCCGCCGGAGGGGCTGCCGGTGCTGCGCGGGGCCGCCCTGCTGCGCGAGCTCCACTCGTACGGCCGCCACCTGCCGCTGCATGACCGCAGCGAGGATGCGGTGCAGCACCACGGCTTCGGCCACCGGCTCCTGGAGGAGGCGGAGTGGATCGCGCGCGGGGAGTTTGGGTGCCGGCGCATGGCGGTGATCGCCGGTGTCGGGGTGCGGGAGTACTACCGGCAACGCGGCTACGAACTGGAAGATACCTATATGGTGAAGCGGCTCGATGGCCGGTAACCTGTTCCGCCGTATCCTGACGCGTCGGGAGTTCGTGCGGCTGGGGCTCCTGGCCGCTGCCGGCGCGGCGGCCGGCTCATGGATCCAGCCGCTGCGGCGGGTCTTCGCGGACGCCGGCCCGATCCCCACGCGGTTCCTTGGAAACACGGGAGCGAACGTCACGATCGTCGGGATGGGCGGCGAAGGCACGCTCCGAACGTGGGGACGCCAGGCGGAAGCGGCTGTCATCGTCCAACGCGCGTTGGATCTGGGGATCACCTACTTCGACACGGCCCCGGCATATAGCGGCAGCCAGGACTACTACGGTGCCGTGCTGGGCGAGCGGCGGCGGGGCGTGTTCCTCGCGTCCAAGACGCACGACCGGACGCGAGACGGCAGCCTCCGGCTCCTGGACGAGAGCCTCCGGCGCCTGCGAACCGACCGTCTCGATCTCTGGCAGCTGCACAATCTCAATGAGGTGGAGGAGCTGGAGGCCATCTTCGGCCGCGGGGGCGCCATCCACGCGTTGGAAGAGGCCCAGCGGGACGGGCGGGTTCGATTCGTCGGCGTCACCGGCCACTACGATCCGGCGGTCCTCGTGGAAGCGATCCGCCGCTACCGGTTCGACACGGTGCTCGCGTCCCTGAACGCGGCCGACCGGCACCGTCTCTCCTTCATCGACCGGCTGCTCCCGGAGGCGGTGTCGCGCGGGGTGGGAGTGATCGGCATGAAGGTGGTGGCAAAAGGCGCGCTGTTGAGGCCGGGCGGCATCGCGACCATGCAGGAGGCGCTAGGCTACGTGTTGAGCCTGCCCATCAGCACGGCGATCATCGGCTTCCAAACGGCGGGGGAAGTGGAGGATGCGGTGCGGATCGCGAGGGGGTTCGAGCCGCTGCCGTCTTCCGAGAGGGCCCGCCTGGAGGCGCGCGCCGCTCCCTACGCCGAAGACGCCAACTGGTTCAAACGGCCCGCGTGACGAGGAATCAGTTGACCAGCTTGTTGCCCGGGCGCTTCGGGGGGTCGTTCTTGGGCCGCTCGGGGGCCGGCGGGTTGTTCTTGTACTGCGGGGTGAGCTCTTTGTTGATGGCGGCGTAGGGCTTGTCCTCGTCCTCGGAGGCGACGATCGCGCCAACCGGGCACTCGGGCAGGCAGAGGCCGCAGTTGATGCAGACCTCCGGGTCGATGATCATGAACTCCTGGCCCTTGTAGTCGCCGGGGTGGATGCACTCGACAGGACACACGGTCGCGCAGACGGCGTACCGCTCGCCCAGACACTTCTCGGTGATCACGTACGACATGACGTCAGCCTCCTTGAGTTCGGGTGGGAATGCGCCTATCCTACACGGAGGTCCGCGGGTTCGTCAAGCCGGTTTGGGCGCGCTTACAGCACCAGGTGCGAATCGGTGTCCCGCACCCCGTTGAGCTTCCGGATCGTTGAGAGGATCCCGGCGAACTCCTCGTAGGGTTCAGCGTCCACGAAGGCGATCATGTCGTGCTCCCCGGTGACCTGGTAGACCATCTTCACGCCGGCCAGTTTGGCGATGGCCTCCTGGACCGGCTTCTCGCTGCCGGGAACCACGTCGATCATGATGAACGCTTTGGGCATTGCCGCCTCACCTGTCCCGTATTTTAGCGCAACCAGGAAAAATAGCAACGTCCCCGATTTTTCCGTATGCTACTACTATGACGCGTCCGGCGGCCATCACCATCGCGGTGCTGCTGGCCGGCTGCGCGACGCCGAAGGTGACGGCGATCGTCGCACCGGTCGTCGACCTGCGCGCGCAGCCGCATACGGACGCGCAGGCCGGAACCCATGATCCGCTGCAAGAGACGCAACTGCTCTACGGGGAACTCGTCCGCGTCCTGAAGACCGAGGACGGGTGGGCGCAGGTCGAGGCGGTGGAGCAACCAGAGTTCACGCACGCCCGGAAGTGGCAAGGGTACCCGGGATGGGTCCCGGCCTCCGCGCTCAGCGCGGAAGGCCGTCCCTGGCCGACCACCATCGTGGTCAGCGAGCCGTGGGTCGAGACGTGGCAGGACGCCTACCGGCGGCAGCCATCGACCTGGCGGTTCCCAATGGGGACGCGGCTGCGCGCGATTGAGATGGGGCGGCAGCTCTGGCAAGTGGAGCTGCTGGACGGCCAGACCGTGTGGATGCCGTACGCCGCCGCGCGGTCGCTGGAGGAGCTCGCCGCACTGCCGCCCCTTGAACGCCGCCAACTGATTCTGCGCCACGCCGAGCGGCTGATCGGGGAACCGTACTACTGGGGCGGGCGCTCGCCCGCCGATCCCCGCGTCCTGAACAAACGGGCTGCTGCGCACGGTCTCGACTGCTCTGGCTTGGTCAACCTCACGTATCGCGCCGCGGGGCTCGACATCCCGCGCGACGCGCACGAGCAGTTCCTGAACGCCCGGCGCCTCAACGCGCCGCAGCCGGCCGACCTGATCTTCCTCTCCGAACGCGGCAACCCGGAACGAATCGTCCACGTCATGCTCTACGCGGGGGACGGCAAGCTGATCGAGGGGCCGGGCACGGGGCTGTCGGTGCGCCGCATCAGCGTCGAGGATCGGCTGAAGCAGCCGCTCGACTGGCTGACCTCCGGCACGGTCGTGGACGGCCAGACCGTCTCGTTCGGAAGCTACGCGCCCTAGATGGGGCCGGCGGCGGTCTTGCTGTTCGTCGTCGCCGCCCTCCTGTTCGCGAACCGCCACCCCGCCCTCGCCCCGCTCTTCCGCTGGCTGCCGGTGCCGCTGTGGTGCTACGCGATCCCCATGACCGCCGTCACCGCCGGCTGGCTCCCGCCGGAGCAGCCGGTCTATCGCCTGATCACCACGCACAGCCTGCCCGTCGCTCTCGCGCTGCTGCTGCTCGGCGTGGATTTGCCGTCGGTCACACGGACCGGGTGGCGCGTGGTGACGGCGGCACTCCTGGGTGCGGCCGGCATCATCCTGGGCGCACCGCTGGCCGTGTGGCTGCTGCGCGCGCATCTGCCGCCTGAGGCGTGGAAGGGCGCTGGCACCCTGGCCGGCACGTGGACGGGCGGCACGATGAACCTGCTGGCGATCCGCGCGATCCTCGAGCCGCCCGAGGCGGTCTTCGCCCCGCTGATCGCCGTTGATGCCCTCATCGCGTACGGGTGGATGGCGATGCTCGTCGCCGCCTCGGCGCATCAGGCGGCCGCCGACCGCTGGTTGCGCGCCGATTCAAGACTCCAGACGGTCGCCGCGCCGTCACCGGAGGCTTCCGGCACGCGATGGACTGTCGTCCTGGTCAGCGGAGTGATCGCGCTGCTCATCGCATGCGGCGCGCAATGCATCGCTCCCTCGCTGCCGACGTCGCGCTGGGTGAGCTCCGCCTCAGGCTGGTCGGTGCTGCTGGTGACCACCGCCGCGCTGATCCTGTCGCTGATCCCGCCGGTTCGGCGCTCCGGAGCGCACGGCAGCGTGCTCGGTTATCCCGTCCTGTATCTCGTGCTGGCGGCGACCGGCGCGCAGGCGCGGCTTGACGCGCTGTGGTCCACGCCGGTGTGGGTTGTGCTGGGACTGGTGATCGTGGCGACGCACGGGATCGTGCTGCTGATGGCGGGACGGTGGCTGCGGCTGCCGCTGGGGCTGCTGGCGACGGCGAGTCAGGCGAATATCGGCGGGTTGGTGTCCGCGCCGATGGTGGGCGCGGTCTACCATCAATCGCTGGCACCGGTCGGGCTGCTGTTAGCGTTAGCCGGGAATGCGGTGGGAACGTACCTGGGGCTTCTGGCGGCGACTCTCTGTCGCAGACTGTGAACGGCTACCCGCGGTCCAGCGCTGCACGGGGCATCGGCTGGGACTCGTGGTCGACCGGCAGGGAGAAATCGAGGTGGCGGCGGAAGACCTCGGGGTGCGCGCTGCACCACGTCACGGCGATCAGCCCTGAGATCAGCACGACCGCCATGACCGCGAGGAGTCCAAGCTTCCGTTGAAACCCTTCGGGGTCGTCTCGCCCCGGGCAACACCGTCCCATGCAGGCTCCTGGGTCTCTGCGATGGTTCGAGTATACCCGATCATCCCAATTTCCGGAACACCGCGACGACTTTTCCGAGGATCGTCAGCGACTGGCCCGCCGTCACCGTGATGGGCTCCATGGTGGGATGCTCAGGCTGCAGGAGAATCTGGTCGCCCGTCTTCACGAACCGCTTGATCGTCGCCTCGTCACCGATGAGTGCCACGACAATCTCCCCGGATTCCGCGGTCGGCTGCTGGCGCACGATCACGTAGTCGCCGTCGAGCACCCCGGCATTGATCATGCTGTCGCCCTTGACCTTGAGGGCGAAGTGCTGCGGGGCCTGCGGCGATTCGGCGGACGCGCCGATCCAGCCGCCGTCCACCACGACGTGCCCTTCCACGTGCTCCTCCGAGAGCACTGGGGAGCCTGCGCGCACGCGCCCGACGACAGGCACGCGCAGCGCCTGCTCGCAGGGCGTGAGGAGGTCCATCAGGCTGATGCTGCGCGCCCGCGGCTCGCGCTTCAGGAACCCCTTCTTGGC
>JACQRE010000050.1 GCA_016206585.1 Candidatus Omnitrophota bacterium
GCTCCAGATCGCGGACCTCCTCGCGGATCACCTGGGCGATCGCCAGCGTCGTGGCGCGGCGCGAGGGGTAGTACTCGTTGAACGACCAGTCCATGATGGTGTACGGCCCGGTGAGCATCCCCTTGACCGGCTGCTTGGTGAGGCGCTGCGCGAAGCGCCACCACTCGACGGTCACCGGCTTCGGGCGCGTGATCTTGCCCATGATGATCGGCTTGCGGTAGTACCGGTTGCCGTACGAGCGGACGAGCTCGCTCTGCTTGAACCCGCCGAGGTGCTCCGAGAAGTAGGCGACCATGTCGCCGCGGTACTGCTCGCCATCGACGATGATGTCGATGCCGAGGTCTTCCTGGATCTTGATCCACTCGCGCGTCGCCTGCTCCTCCAGGGCCCGCAGGGCCTTGGCGTCGATCTCGCCCTTCCGCGCCTGGGCGCGCGCCTTGACGAGATACTCCGGCTTCGGCAAGCTTCCCACTGAGGTCGTCAACAACATGATGAACCATCCTCCTTATCTAGGCACGGCCTTATCCTCGATAGGTGCGCACGGCGTGTGCGAGCCGCTGCACTTTCGCCAACGCCTGGGTGTGCGGCAGGAACTCCAGCCCGCAGTTGGGGTTCACGGTGAGCCGGTTGAGCGGCACGCGCTTCTTCACCACGTTGAAGAGGGCGTGCAGCTCGGCCACCGACTCCAGCTTGGTGTTCCGGGCGTCGAGACAGCCCAGGGCGAGTTCTTTGGTGATCTTGACGCGCTTCAGCGCGGCGAGCGTCTTGGGGTCCGACACCACATCCACCCCAATCAGATGCACCTTCGCACGCATCAAGCCCTCCAACCCGCCGTTGAGCGAGCCGAAGTACGTGTAGACCGCGGTCTTGGCGCTGAGGCCCTTGGCCGCGACGTTGAGCGCTTCGATGGCGAGCTTCATGTCGGTGTTGCCGAACCCGATCGCCGGCTCGTCAAACTGGATGAACGGCGCCCCCGCCGCAGCCAGCGCCTTCGCCTCCTCGTTGAGGATCTCCGCGAGCTTAAGCGCCAGGGGCCGGAGCCTCTTGTAGTGCCGGTCCTCGCTCACCACCGCGAAGGTGTAGGGGCCCGGCAGGATGGCCTTCACTGGCTTCTTCGCGCAGCGGGCGGCGAACCGGTACTCCTCCACCAGGATCGGGCCCGTGCGCGCCGGCGCCTTGTGGAGAATCGGCCGGCGGTAGTACACGTTGTTGTTGAACCAGCGCGAGAGGCCGTTGCTCTCGAACCCCTCGAGCCGCCGGGCGACCGGTGTCACGAGATCCTCCCAGCGGATCTGCCCATCGGTCAGGAGATCCAGCCCGGCCTTCTCCTGCTCCTGGATGACCGCCTTCGTGATCTCCTGGCAGATCTGTTCGAGCGCTTGATCGCTGAGCTCCTTGCGCTGCCACCTCGTGATCGCGCCGATGAGCTTCGTGGAGTAGGCGCGCTCGGCGACCTTCGGGTAGTTGCCGACCAGTGTGGTGATCATGCCCCCGTCTTGCCTCCTGGGTTGCGTTCGACCCGCTTGGTGTCCTCTTTCTTTTCAAAGCAGCCCGGGCAGTTGAACAGCGGTCGCGCGAGGCTGCGGTTGTAGCCCTTCGCGATCACGATCCGCATGACGACCGGACTTTCCTGCTTGCACGTGTCACACCGCATCAGCCGCACTCAGCTCCACGACCAGTTGCGCCTCCCACCAGGACGACCAGCACTGCGCCCATCGCTCGGCGAGTGCGGCCGGTGCCAGGTGGCTCTTGGCCGCCTCGGACAGCGAGACGGCGCGCGCCGCCAGCCGGCCGGCAACCGTGTCGGGCAGCCGGCAGGCCAGCCGAAGCGGCAACGGGCGCACGAGCATCGACCCTTGGATCAGCCACGTGTCCGGATAGCGGCGCAACGCGAAGCCCGCGACCTTCCGAGCACCCACCATGACCGCATAGGCGCTGGGCTCCATCAGGCAGTAATCGATCCGGCTCTCGGTCCCGCTCTCCAACCGTGCGGCCGCTCCCACGCCAAGCTCCTGACCGAGCCGTACCGCACTCTCGCAGGCGGTGCGCATCAACATCGCGACCGGCAGACGGACGCTGCGCGGGACGATGACCGAAACCGACAGATCGCTGCCGTGGAAGGCCATCCCTCCGCCGGTCGGCCGCTCGACCCGCTCAAGCCCCGCCGCGCGCCAGGCGTCCCCATCGAGCCATGCCGGGACCGGCTGTTTCCAGCCGAGCGACACCGCCGGGGCGCTCCACGTGAAGAAGCGCACGCGCGGCGCCGGATCGCGGGCCAGCTGTTCATCAAGCGCCATTTGATGGAAGGCGGAGTGCGCTCCGCCGAGCATCACCCGCCACGGATGCAAGCCGTCCATCGTCGATGGCCCATCGTCCATGGCTAGTGGGCTCCGCCATGGATGATGGACGATGGACGATGGACTCCGCCCTGTTGTGGGGTCCAGCGGAGATTCGGCTCACGCGCAGCCCTGACCTCATCCACGCGGTCC
>JACQRE010000052.1 GCA_016206585.1 Candidatus Omnitrophota bacterium
CCGATCTGCTCCTTCAGCATGCTGTAGGCCGTCGCGTTGGCCGGCGAGACGGCGCGCTTATCCTCGATGAAGTCGCCGAAGTGGGTATCCCCATCCTCGCCGATGGGCGTCTGGAGCGAGATGGGCTCCTGCGCGATCTTCAGGATCCCGCGCACCTTGTCGACGGGAATCCCGGTGGCCCGGGCCACCTCCTCCGGGGCCGGCTCGCGGCCCGTCTCCTGCACGATGGCGCGGGAGACCCGGATGAGCTTGTTGATCGTCTCCGTCATGTGGACGGGGATGCGGATCGTCCGGGCCTGGTCCGCGATGGAGCGGGTGATCGCCTGGCGGATCCACCACGTGGCGTACGTCGAGAACTTGTAGCCGCGCTGATACTCGAACTTCTCGACCGCCTTCATGAGGCCGATGTTGCCCTCCTGGATCAGGTCCAGGAAGGAGAGGCCGCGGTTGGTGTACTTCTTGGCGATGCTGACGACCAGCCGGAGGTTCGCCTCCACCAGCGCCTTCTTGGCCCTCGTGTACTCGGCCTCCCGCTGGTCGATCACCTTCAACGCCAGCCGGATGTCCTCGGGGTCGCCGCCCAGCCCCCGCCGCTGCACATCCCGTTTCTTGCGCAGGGCGCGCAGCTTCGCCGTGAATCCGGCGCGGCGCAACCGCCGCACCAGCGTGGTCTGCCGCTCGGCGGACTCGACACCGCGCAGGTAGCGCTCCACCTGCGCGACGAGCCACTCGATCGCCTTGATCGTCAGGTGGTAATCTTCGATGACCTTGCGCGAGCGCGTCTTGCTCTTGGCCTTCTTCAGCCGCCGGCGCAACTGGACGAGCTGCTCGACCAGCTCTTCCCGCTTGAGGTTCGGGTCGTCCTTCGAGTAGTCCTCGGGGTTGAGCTCGCCCTCGATGAGGCTGTCGGTCAGCCGCAGGATCTCCCGCCGGGTGATGGGCAGCCGGAGCACCGCATCGCGGTACGCCAGCTCCGCCGCCTCGATGCGCTTGGCCAGTGCGAGCTCCTGCTCGCGGGTCAGCAGCGAGATCTGCCCCATCTGGCGCAGGTACATCTTCACCGGATCATCGAGCTGCCCCACTTCGGCCAGCTCCGCCGCCTCTTCCTCGCGCTGCTCCTTCTCTTCCCGCTCCTCCAGCCGCGAGTTCGGGGTCGCGGTGGTCGGCTTGTCCACGATTTCGATGTTCTCTTTGCCGAGGAGCGTCAAGAGCTCGTCGATCTCCTCTGGCGAGGCGACGTCTTCCGGCAGGAGGTTGTTCAGCTCATCGTAGGTGAGCCGGCCCTTGTCCCGCCCCACGGTGATGACCTGGGCGAGCCGCTCGCTGATCGGTTTCCGTTTGATCGTCTCCGCCATTCCCATCAGCCTCCCTGACCGTTCGTCACCCGCTGCTGGTACACGGCCAGCAACCGTTGCCATTCCGCTTCATGGCCCGCGTCTTGAGCGGCCCGAATCTGTTCCCGCAAGTTCGCCAAGTCCCGTTGGCGCGCCGTGGCCTGCAGCCGGCGCACGCAATCGCGAAAGGCCTGGTCTTTCATCGGGGTCGCGCGCGCCAGCTCGACCAAGGCGGTCACCGCCGACGCCTGCCCTTCCCCGGAGAGCCGCGACACGATCTGCGCGGCGTTGATGGACCGTCCGGCCGATGTCCATTCGCAGATGACGCCGAGGATCCGCCGCAGGGTCGGATCGGTCACGTCCCCGAGCGAGATCGCCTCCGCCGCCTGGGCCCACCGGTCCGGCTCGTCGAGGACGAGGGCCGTCAACAGCCGCTCCGGTCCCGGCGCCTGGCTCACGGATCCGTCGGCGCCATGCGGGACCGCCGGCGACGTCCGCAGCGCAGCGGTGCCGCGCGGCTGGGTCTTCCCCAGCTCCTCGGCGACCGCGCCCTCATCGAGATGGAGCCGTTCGGCGAGCAGCCGCACGTACTCGCGGCGCAGCATCGCATCGGGCACTTTCGCGATCGTCGGCAGCACGAACTGCGCGGCCTGCACTTTCGTCTCAGTCCGCGCGCCGCTGTGCCGGCGCAGCGCGCTCTGCACGAGGAACTCGAACAGGCTCGTCCCCTGCTCCAGCAGCTGCTCCAACCGTTCCCGGCCGTACGTCCGGACGTAGTCGTCCGGGTCCATGCCCGGCGGCAGCTGGGCCACGTGGACCTGCAGCCCCGCCTCCACCACGAGATCGATGCCGCGCAGCGTCGCCTGTTCCCCGGCCGCATCCGGGTCGAACGCGAGGATCACCCGCTCGGCGTAGCGCCGCAGCAGCCGCGCCTGCTCCGCCGTCAGCGCCGTGCCCAGCGGCGACACCACGTGGGTGAGGCCGGCATCCGCCAACCCCACGCAGTCAAAGTAGCCTTCCACCACCACGGCGGTCTTGGCGCGCACGATGGCGTCCTTCGCCTGGGCCAGTCCGAAGAGCTGGCGGCCCTTGCTGTAGAGCGGCGTCTCCGGGCTGTTGAGGTACTTCGGCTCCTGGCCGTCAAGGCTGCGGCCGCCGAAGCCCACGATCCGTCCGCGCGCGTCCTGAATGGGAAACATCAACCGGCTGCGGAACCGGTCGTACGTGCTCGACGGCCCCTTCACGACCAGCCCGGCCGCTTCGAGCGATTCGACCGCAATCCCCGTCGATTTGGCGGCGGTCAGCAGCCCCCGCCAGCCCGCCGGGGCCAACCCGATCCGGAACGCCTGGCGGGTCGGCGCCGACACGCCGCGTGTCGCCAGGTACTCGCGCGCTGCGCGGCCGGCTTTCGGGTCCGCGAGCTGGCGCTCAAAATAGCTGCACGCCTTCTCCATCAGCGCGACCAGCGGCTCGAGCGACTCGCTGGGAATTCCCGCGTCGCGCTCCGGCACCCGCACCCCGGCGTGGTCGGCGAGCTGCCGCACCGCCTCGGGAAACGTCAGCCGGTCGTGCTGCATGAGAAAACTGAAGATGTTCCCGCCGACCCCGCACCCGAAACAGTGGAAGATCTGCTTGTCGGTGTTCACCATGAACGACGGCGTCCGCTCCTTATGGAACGGGCAATTCGCCTTGAAATGGCGTCCCGCCCGCTTCAGCGGGACGTACCGGCCGATGAGCTCGGCGATGTCGACGCGCGTCTGGATTTCGTCCAGAACGCCTTCAGGAATCAGCGGCATGCCAGGAGATCTTAGAACCGGTTCTAGCACTGCAGGACATGGAACACGCGCATGGCTGACGTGAGCGGCAGGACGGCCTGGGGGGATCGGTTGCCATCTTCGCACCACGCGATCGTCCCCAGCGAGGGAACGGATTGGACGGCTACGGCTTCGCCTGGACGACCGGAGGAATCAACGTATTGCCCGGCGTCACGCCGCCGGGCACATACTGGGAGCACTGAGTGACGGCCTGGCGCCACAGGGCCGTCAATCGAGGCCCGACGATGGAACGCTCCTCCACGCTTTCGCGCAGGTACAGGAATCCGCTGGAGCTCAGGACCAGCATGAGAAATCCCGACCACCACAGGCCCCGCAGCCCGCCGAGCACCAGGCCGATGCTTTGGATGAACCAGTGCAACCGCTCCCACCGCATCAACCCCGTGAGACTGCGCACCGCGATGCGGATGAACACCCACATGGTGAGAAAGAACAGCCAGAAGGCCAAGGGTGCCACGATATGCGGCGGGAACGCCACCCATGGTCGCAGCCAGTCAGCGGTCGGTCCCCAGTAGCTGATCGTGAACACCGTCACACAAATCGCCCCGAGGAGGTAGCACAGTTCCGTGACCAAGCCTCGGACGTAACCGTTGTAACACATCTTCAGTGTTACAGTTACGATGACCAAGTCCACCCAGTTGGGCCAGGTTGTCACCAGAAAACCTCTCAGGTTTCGTGCGGCCGAAGTATATCACATCCCGTTTGCGAGCGTCAAGGTAGCGCTACCTTATTTTTGGCTGACCATATTTTTGGCTGACCATGACGCGCGGGGAGATTGGACAACACGGCGACCATCAGTCGTGAGGGGCGGGATCTAGCGGACGGTAGCGCGGATCTTCACGATCTGCAGCTCGGCCATCACCTCATCGAGCCGCTTGAGGATCTTCTGCTGGTTCTCCAGGATCTCGTTGAGCTTGGCCTCGAGCATCTTTGGCGTCACCCCGCCTCCCGCGATCCGGCTGGACGATGCGGCGGGGGGGTGCGAGGCGCGGCTGCTCGTCGTCGGAGCGTCTTCAGCGTTGAGGGCGACGGCCACGCCCGTTCCGGCAAGGATCCAGCCGGCGACGAAGGCCCAACGCGTCACGCGTCCTCTCATGTTAGTCGTCATCCGTGGAACGCCTGATCGTCGCCCGGACCTTGACGACCTGCAGCTCCTGCATGATCTGGTCGAAGCGGACGGCGATCTGCTGATCGGTTTCGGCGATCTGGTCGAGCAGCCCGTTGAAGCGCGCGGTGTCCTCCGGGCTCAGCGCCTCAGCCGCCGCGGTGCCCGCTTCCTCCGGCTTCGCCGACACGGGAACCGCGGCCCCCCCTCCGGCCGCCGTCAGCCCCAAGACCAGGATGATCGACGTGGCGCGATGCGTCATGCCGCCGTCCGCCGTGCCACCGCGAAGCGCTCGCCGCCGGGCTTCACGGGCCCGCCGTTTGGGTTGAGGCGACGGCCGTCCGCGGCTTGTCCTTGGTCAAGTTGACCGTCAAGAAGATGAGCAGATCCTGCTTCAGCGTCGGGTTGCTGCTCCCGCCGAAGGTGCGGTTGTTGCTGAAGAGCAGGCCGAGGATCGGGATATCGCCCAGGATGGGCACCTTGTTCTCCTGGCTGACCTTCAGATCCTTCACCAGCCCGCCGATGGCGATGGTCTGGCCGTCCTGAATCCGCACCGCGGTCTGCACGGTCTGGATGCTGAAGCGCGGCAGCGACACCGACTGGCTGCCGCTGACGTTGAAGGTCGCGTTGCTCTGCGCGGCGATGATCTCCGGCTTGAGATCCACGACGATCTCGTTGCTGGGATTGACGTGCGGGGTGACCGTCAGCACGGTGCCGATCGTCCGCGTCTGGAATCCGCTGACGGTCGTGTTCCCCGTCGAGGGGTCCACGGAGAAGTTCGGCACCGGGAACTCTTCCCCGATGTGGATCTTCGCCTGCTGGTTGTCGAGCACGGTCAGCGTCGGGTTGGAGACGACCTTGGTGTCCGAACGCTGCTTCAGGCTGTTGAGCGTCATCGCCAGGGCGGAGGAGGAGAGCGTGCCGATCCCGATCTCACCCAGCGTCGTGGTGGGATTGGCGTCCAGGAGACTGGTGGGGCCGCCGAGGCGCGCCGGTGGGGTGCTGACGATGTTGTCCCCCAGCCATCCCAGCGTGCCCTCCGCCATAAACGGAAAGGTGGACGGGTAGCTGGTCTGCGTCTGGGTCAGTGCGAACGAATCGGACCACCGGATGCCGAGGTGCTCATCCTTCTCCAGCTTCGTCTCCACGATCCGCGTCTCGATCAGGACCTGCGGCGTGCGCTGGTCGAGCCGTTTCACCACTTCCTTGATCTGGAAGAGCGAGGAGGGCACGTCGGTTACGATCACGGTGTTGGTGCGCTCGTCGAACTTGACCCGCCCGCGGTCGGAGAGCATCTCGTTGATGACGGCGGGCACGTCCTTCGCCTTCGCGTAGTCGAGCGGGAAGACCTCGGTGTCCAGCGCCTCCTGCTCGAGCGCGGCGAGCGTCATGACCCGGACGATCCGGCCCTTCCGCTCATAGCTGAAGCCGTAGGTCCGCAGGATGATGTCCAGCGCCTCTTCCCACGGCACGCTGGTCAGCTTGATCGTCACGACCCCTTCGACGTCGTTGCCGGCCACGATGTCCACGCCGCTCTTGAGCGAGATGATGCGCAGCACCTGCCGGATGTCGGCGTCCTTGAAATCGATGCTGATCAGCCCGCTCTCGGCTTCGGAGCCCTCGCTCGCCGGCGCGGACGCGGCCGCCTCCTGCGCGGCGCTGTCCTCAGCCTCCTCCTGCGCCCAGCCTGGCGGAACGCCCGCGGCCAGCGCGAGCCCCATCAGCACGATCACCCCCTGCCAGATTCGTCTGTTCACTGACGCTCACCTCCCGTTGTGGCGCTCGACGGCGAGGATGGGAGCGGAGCCCCGAAGGTAATCTCCAGCACCAGCGGCTCGCCGCCGTTCGACAGCACCACGGCATCATATCGAATCTCCGTGACCTGATAGTCTCCAATAGTGTCTCCGACCTTCGCTTCCATGTCGTTGATCAGCGCGATCGACTGCCCGTCGGGATCCCAGAGGATCCCGTGGAGCATGGGGTGGGACGTTTGCACGGGCGCGGATTGCGCCACCGACACGAGCTGGCCGTCGCGGACCAGCGGCGCGAACGGATCGCGCCGGCCTTTCGAGTTGTAGCGAAAGGGGGCTTCGAGCTTCACGGTCTCAGCGGCCGCCCACGCGGCCGGCGCGCCCAGCATGCCGGCACCCGCGAGGACCGCCGCAAGGCGCAGGGGTCGTCTCATGACCCTCATCGGCCCGGCCCCGGGGCGGCGGCGGCCGGCGCGGTCCTGGCCGCGGCCAGCTCACCGACGGAGAAGTAGGACCGGATGAGCAGCTTGATGCGCTGCCGCTTGAGCAGTTTCGGATCCGAGGAGATTTTCAGTGTCGCCAGCTGCGTGGGGTTGTGCTGGGCCTCGACCAGGCTGAGGAAGGTGCCCAATTGATGGAAGCCCGCCGTCGCGTCGATCTGAATCACGACGTCCTTATAGACGACGGGCTCCGCCGGCGCCTGGGCCAGCTCTTTCAGGTCCTCGGCGGATGGCGGGGCGGGACGTTGGGGGAAAATCGTCTGGATCTTGACGTCGGATTGGCTGGCGAGGTCGGAGAGCAGCTCGATGACGGCAGGCAGCTCTTTTTCCGGAGGCAGGAGACGCTGCAGCGACATCACGGTCTCGTTCAGCTGCCGGTGCTGCTCGCGCAGCGCCGTCTCGTTGGCCGTTGCGACCTCGAGTGTCCTGAGCTCATCGCGCGCCTTGGTCACATCCTGCCCCAGCGCGGCCGCTTCCCGCATCAGGGGCTGAAGAATATAGGTAGTATACGTCCACAGCACCACCACCGCAAGCCCGCCGCCGAAGAGCAGCAGCCGCTGTTCGCGCGGCGTCAGCAACATCTTCATCCCACCACCTGTCGCGGCCTCGCCTCGAACGAGGCCTGGCCGAATTGGAGAAGTTCCCACACACCGGCCATGGCGGTGCTCCAAGACGGAGCCATACCGTCACGAGCACCGCCAGCGACAGGTGGTGGGATCATCGTGGGGCCGGAGCCTCCTGCAGCGCGCAGGTCAGCGTGAACTGTGCCAGTTCGATCTCCTTCTCCTGCACGCGCTTGATCGACTCGATCTGGATGTCTTTCACGACCGAGGCGAAGTCGGGATTGGTCTTCAGGTCCTGGACCAGCCGGCCGATGCTGACCATCTCAGCCCCTCCCAAGCCGATGGCCGAGCCCTGAATCATCAGCCCCTTGCCCTGCTCCAAGGAGAGCTCCGTGAACCACACGCCTTCCGGCGTCACATCGGAAAGGATGTTGAACCGCTTCGACCAGAGGCTTTGCCCCGCCCCGAGGCCGCGGAAGGCCTGTTCCTGGCTGCGCAGGCGCTGGAGGAACCGCTGGAGCTGATCGACCTCGCGCTTCCTCGGCTCCAGGGCGTGAATCTTCGCTTGGAGCTGGCGGAGCTGTTGACGGTGGAGCGTGATCGGCACGAAGAGCCAGAGGACGCACAGCACCATGCCGCCGACGAGCAGCCACATGATCGGGGTGCGGTGAAACTGCTCAATCGGGGACACGGCGGCCTTCCGCGCGCCTTCAGGCAGGAGGTTGATCTTCAGCATCAGCTGGTGCGCAGGGCCAGTCCGTAGGCCACGGCGAATTGCGGCGACAACCCGGCAGCCGGCACCCACGGCGTCATGGTCTGGGTCAGGTGCTGCTTCAACGCGTCCAGGAACGCCGCGGATTGCGACATCCCTCCGCTGACCAGGATCTCTTCGGGCGGTTGGCCGAATCGGTTTTCAAAGTAGTCGAAGGAGAGCTGCAGCTCCGTCACCAGCGCTTCGGTCACCAGCTTCATCGCGCTGGCCACCTCGGCGCTCACCGCGCCTTCAGCCAGCTGTTTCGCAACGCCGGCCGGATCGGTGCCGGTCTGTTCGGCGGTGTTGCGGGCCAGCTTCTCGCCGCCCCACGGGATGTCGCGGACCAGGTACGGGACACTGCCCTGGAAGATGACGAGGTTCGTCAGCTGCCCCCCGACATTCAGGATGGCCCGGGTCCCCTGCGGCCGTTGCGTGCTGCCTCCGGCCAGGAATCCGTTGGCGATCGCCAGCGCATCGACGTCGACCACTGCCACCTCGAACCCGGCCCGCCGGACCCAATCCATCCGGCGCTCCAGCAGTTCCTTCTTGCAGGCGACGATGAGGACCCACGATTTGTTCGAGCTCGCCGGGCCGAGGACCGCTCCATCGAGTACGACGTCCTGGATGTTGAAGGGGAGGTACCGCTGGGCTTCAAAGGGGAGGGCCTGCATCATCTCCACCGGCTTCATGGTGGGCAGCTCGACGATGCGCATGATGACCCATTGGCCGCTGACGGAGAGGTTGACGTTGCGCACCGGCAGGTGGAGGCCGAAGACGGCCGCTTTGATCGCTTCGGAGGCGTCGACGTCCTGCCCTTCCTGGAGCGGCACGAGGTGGTGGCCGAGGAGGGGACGGGCCCCGGCGCTTTTGCGCGGCCCTAACGCCACGGCCTTGATGGCGGTCGCCCCGACGTCAAGGCCGACGGTGAGCTTGACTTCCTGGGGACTGACCGTCGTCAGGCGCTTGAGGAAGGACAGCGCGGGGTCGAGGACGGTGGTGAGCGAACCGGACGGCATGCGTATGGGTCGCTAGGGGTTCCGCAGTCTCACCCGGGCGGTGAGCGGCCCGATCGTCTGGGCGCCCCCGGCCAGTTTGGCATTCTGGTAGCGGCCTTGGAACGTCATGGTCACGATGCGATCACCCGCGTTCCAGGCGAAGGACGTGGCCGCGGCATCCACGTAGTTGGCGAGCACCCGCTCCCCCGCCTGCTCCGTTGCGCCGTTGAAGATTTCGCGCAGCAACTGCGTCCCGCTGACGCGGTACCGGAGGTTCCAGCCCGGCCGATCGGTGTTGTTCTGATCTTTGGCGCCCCAACAGACTTGATTCACCACGCATCCAGCCAATGCCAGATTATAACCAAGTGCCATCTGAAAATCCAGTTGGCCTGCGGCCACCGTCATCGTGCCGCCGCCGGCCCGAACCTCGCGCACCATGTTGTCGAACGCCCGCCGCGCCTCCTGCTGGACCTGCAGGTAGGCGTCCGTCGTGACGTAGGAGGTCTGCCCGGTCAGGAACGTGATCATCAGCCCGGCGGCGATCACGAGAAAGAGGCCGGTCACCACCACCATTTCCAGCACCGAGAATCCCTTGTCGCTGCGCCGTCGTATCCGTGGCATGGAGCGTGACCTCATCAGGAGCGGCACGTGACCAGCGTGGTCACCATAGCCGGCGATTCGATCACGCCGGCGACATCGTTGGGCCCGTTCGATCCGTCGACCGGCGTCAGGGCCCCGGTGCCCGCATTGAACGTGCACTCGCCGATCGTACGATTCCGCTGGCGCCAGCACACCGCGACGGTGATCGCCAGCGGGTTGAGGTTCGTGGTGCCGGCGGCGCTCGTCCACTCGCCAGCGCCCACCTGGTTCCCGCTGCCGCACAGCCCGGAGGCGGGGCCGTTGCGGTGCGAACAGGTCACGACGATGCGTTCCTGTGCCGCCGGCACGGGGATGGTTTTTGCCGGCGCCTGCGCCTCAAGCCAGGCGTTCCAGCTGGTTGCTCCAGCCGGGACGACTTCGGGTGTGGTGCAGCCAACGTTCTCCCGCCGGATCTGCTCAATCACCCGGCTGACATCCTGAATGGCGAATGACAGGTTCCGGGCGTGCTCGTTCAGCGTCACCTGGCCGATGTAGGCGCCGAGGATGGCGGCCGCAATGATGGCCAATGTGAGGACTCCCAAGACCACTTCCACCAGGGTCAACCCCTGCGCGTGCGCTGGCCCCCGCCGATCAGCCCATCCTGGCATCGCCGGCTCCTCAGACTCCGAAAAGTGGTTGGGGCTCGAGGCAGTCTCGCTGCCCGAGCCCCAACCACCCTCAGCACTGACACACCCAACCCCTGCAGCAATGACCCCTCCCCCGTCGGGACCCGCCACTGAATTGTGGCGCTCGCTGTGCTGTACGCACCACGTGTTAACACGCGATCGGGGCTGCGTCGATCGAGGGATCGGTCACCGTTGCGCCTGTACCGGTGCAGTGACGAATGACCCCTGATTCGTCGGCAAAAAATGATCTGGTTCCTGTTTGCCCCACCACGTCAGGGTTCGCGTTAATCGTGTAGACCGTGCCCGCGCCTGACGTGTAGGTATACCGGAACCCCTGCGTGCAGGAACTTCCCACAGCAGGCGGACACGCGGTCCCATCCATCGCGTGATTGAATGATGGAGGGCCGAAGTCCGGGGTGGGCGTCGTGTACATATCGGCAACCCAGTTCGCGGTCAGTGGGTACGCATTATTCACTGAACGAAACATCTCAAGCGAACTCACCAATGCTCGCAGATTCCCGACGGCCGAGGACTCATTGGCTGTCGTGCGGCCGCGCAGGACGTTCGGGATCGCGATCGCCGCCAAGAGGGCGATAATCGCGACGACGATCATGATTTCAACGAGCGTGAACCCTCGCTCCGGTGAGCGTGTCATCGTCGACCTCCTGCTGTGGATGATGGGATGAATGAAGCCCGACGTACTTCGTGCCGTGCGACGTGCCCCGTTCGCTCACGCGCGCTCCGATCGCTCACCTCCCTTCAAGCGGCCGGCCGCGGGAAACAAAAACGCCATTGCCGCATGGACAATGGCGTGTCCCGTGCTCCCAGCGGCAACCCAGCCACCCTGTGTGCGTTCCGTCAACACGAACCCCTCAGTTTGCGTGCCTTCGCTCCTGGGCCCGGGAAGCCCCTCGCGATGGTGTGCAAACTGATGCGTGCCGACCCGCCTTGCTCCCACAGGGTCTGTGGCTTTCCGACCCCGCCTCACGGCGAGTGTGGCTTTGACACTGCGTTCCCTAACACGTCAACTATGCCACACGGACCCGGGGACGTCAAGGGCGTTCTCCATACCGTCACGCCGCCTTAACGCGACACGAGTGTGGAGATCTTGAAGATGGGCATGAACAGGGCGACCACGATGCCGCCGATGACCACCCCCAGGATGGCGATCACCATGGGCTCGATCAGGCTCGTCAGCGCGGTCACCGCGGCGTCCACTTCGTTCTCGTAGAAATCGGCGATCTTGGTGAGCATCTTTTCCAATTCGCCCGTCTTCTCGCCTACCGCGATCATCCGGGTCACCATGGTCGGGAACACCCGGCTGTGCGCCAGGGGATCCGAGATGTTCTCCCCTTCCTTGATGCTCGAGCGCGCCGCCATCACCGCGCGCTCCACCACCTTGTTGCCGGCGGTCTTCGCGACGATCTCCAGCGAGCTGAGGATCGGCACCCCCGATTTCACCAGCGTCGCCAGCGTCCGGGAGAAGCGCGCGATGAACACCTTCTGGAGCAGCTTGCCGATGATGGGCACCCGCAGGGAGGTCCGGTCGAACCACAGCCGGCCGCCGGGCGTATTGATGTACATGCGGAAGCCGATCACCAGCGCAATGAGGGCGAACACCTCGATGGCCAGGTACTTCCCCATGAATTCGCTGAGGCTCAGGAGCAACTGCGTGGGCATCGGCAGCTCGCCGCCGAGGGACGTGAAGATCTCCTTGAACTTGGGGACGATCACGATGAGGAGGAAGGAGGTGATCGCGAACGCGAGTAGCGAGACGAAGGCCGGGTAGAAGAGGCTCGCCTGCACCTTGCGCTGCAGCGAGGTGATCTTCTCCAGGTAGCTGGCGACGCGGTCCAGGATCTCATCCAGACGCCCCGACGACTCCCCGGCGCGGACCATGTTCACGAAGAAATCGGAAAAGGCCTTGGGGTGGCGCCCGATCGCCTCGGAGAGGCCCGACCCGGCCTCAATGTCGTCGCGGATCTTCTTGAGTATCTGCTTGAAGTTGCGGTCCTCCATCTGATCCGCCAAGACGTCGAGCGAGGGGGCAATCGGGATGCCGCTGTCGACCATGGTGGCGAGCTGCCTGGAAAAAATGACCAACTGCTCGGATTTCACCTTCGGCTGGCCGATCTTCAACACCGACCCCCGGCCGGCCACCCGCTCCTCGATCGAGAGGACCACGAACTCCTGCTTCCAGAGCTGCTCGATCAGCGCGTTGCGGGATTGGACCTCGAGCGTGCCGCTGTGGGTCTTGCCCGCTTTGTCCTTGACCACGTAGGCGAACGTCGGCATGGCCGGTTCCACTCCTCGCTATTCTTCCGAGGTGACGGCGATGACCTCTTCCAGCGTCGTCAGCCCCATCTCCACTTTGTGCAGCCCGTCCTGGCGCAGCGGGCTCATCCCCAGCGTGTTGATCGCATACTGCTTGATCTCCCAGGACTGGGCCCGGGAGACGATGAGCTCCCGGACGCGCTCATCCACCTGGAAGACCTCGATCACCCCCATCCGCCCCTTGTAGCCGCTTCCGCCGCAGAGGCGGCAGCCCACCGCCTTGTGGAAGGTGCTGCCCGGCGCGGGGCGGACCTCCAGCTGCTCGAGCACCTTCGGATCGGGGTGGTACGGTTCGCGGCACTTCGGGCAGAGCTTGCGGACCAGCCGCTGCGCCTCGATGAGCGTCACGCTGGAGGCCACCAGGAAGGGCTCGACCCCCATGTCGATCAACCGGGTCACCGCCGAGGACGCATCGTTGGTGTGCAGGGTGGAGAGCACCAGCTGCCCCGTGAGGCTCGCCTTCATCGCGATGTCCGCCGTCTCGAAATCCCGGATCTCCCCGATCATGACAACGTCCGGGCTCTGGCGCAGCAGCGAGCGCAGTCCGCCCGCAAACGTCAGGCCGATCTCGGCGTTGACCTGCACCTGGGTGATCCCTTCGATCTGGTACTCCACGGGATCCTCGATCGTGATGAGGTTCCTCGTGGGTTGGTTGAGCTGGTTCAGGACGGAATACAGCGTCGTGGATTTGCCGGACCCGGTCGGCCCCGTGACGAGGATCATCCCGTGCGGCCGCTTGACCGCCTCCTTGAACTGCTCGATGGAGTCCGGGAGGAAGCCGAGGTGGTCCAGCCCCATCGTGAGGTTCGCTTTATCGAGGAGGCGCAGCACCACCTTGCCGCCGTTGGTGATGGGCAGGATCGAGACGCGGAAGTCCACCTCGCGTTCCTCCAGCCGCACCTTGAACCGCCCGTCCTGCGGCAGCCGCCATTCGGTGATGTCCGTGCCGGACATGATCTTCAGGCGCGTCAGCACCGGATTCTGGACCGCTTTGGGCAGCTGGTGTCCCAGCACGAGCCGTCCGTCGATCCGGTAGCGGACGCGCAGCAGCTCCGCCGTCGGCTCCAAGTGGATGTCGGAGGCGTGCCGCCGCATGGCCTCGATCACCATCAGGTTGATGACCTGGACGACGGGCGCCTCCCCTTCTCCGCGCTCGCTGAGGAGGTGGGCCACGGCTGTGTCCAGCATCTCATCGTCGGGGGTCCCCTCCGTCTCGCCCGCCTTGGGTTCCGCCGCGGGTGCCTGGTTCGTGTAGAGCTGCTCGATCGCGCGGCGGATCTCCGTCTCGGGCGACAGGACGGGATCGATGGCCACCTGCGTCAACGCCTTGAGATCGTCGATCGTGAAGATGTTGAGCGGATCGGAGACCGCGACGACCAGCCGCGGCCCGAACTTCGCCAGCGCGATCACCCCGTACTGGCGCGCCAGCCGCTCGGGGATCAGCGACGCGATGGCCGGATCGAGCCGGTACTTCGAGAGCGAGATCATCGGCAGCCCGAGCTCCTTGGAGAGCAGCTCGGTCAGGCTCGCCTGAGAGACGATGCCGCGGTCGATGAGCAGCCGCGCGAAGCTCTTGCCATTGCGGGAGGACTCGGCGATCACCTCGTCGAGCTGCTCCCTCGTCGCCATCTTCTGGGCGATCAGGACGTCCGCGATGCGCTGCCTGAAGCTGCTCATCCCACCACCTGCGCCTCACGGCGGCCGGCCGCCGTGGCGAGGCGATTAACACGTTGCTGCATCCTCGTTAATGTCCTCATGATCGCGAGTACCCATTGCCTCGCCGCCGCGCCGATAGCGCGGCGGGCGCAGGTGGTGGGATCATGCCTCCACCACGTCCCCGATCGTCGTCCGGAATATCTCATCCAGCGTCGTCAGCCTGGCGACCGCCTTCGCCAGCCCATGCTCCCGCAGCGTCTTCATCCCCTGCTTACGCGCCATGTTCTGCACGTCCCGCTCCGGAGCCCGCCGCAGGACGAGCTCCCGGACCTCAGGCGTCATCACCAGGACTTCGGCGATGACTTCGCGTCCCGTGTAGCCCGACTGGAAGCACGCGCGGCAGCCGACCCCCCGGGCAAGCTCCAGCGGTTCCCCGCGCTTGTCGAGGAGCCCCAGCTTCTCCGCCAGGCCCTTCGGCGGCCGGTAGGGCTCCTGGCATTTCAGGCACACCTTCCGGACGAGCCGCTGCCCGACCGCCGCCATGAGGCACGAGTTGATCAGAAACGGCTCCATGCCCATGTTGACGAGGCGGACGATGGATCCGGCCGCGCTGTTCGTGTGGAGCGTGCTCAGGACGAGGTGCCCCGTGAGGGCCGACTTGATCGCCATGTCGGCGGTCTCCGCGTCGCGGATCTCCCCGACCATGATGACGTCGGGATCCTGGCGCAGGATGGAGCGCAACGCCTTCGCGAAGGTCAGGCCGATGTCCATCTTGGCGTTGACTTGGTTGATGCCGTCGATTTCAAACTCGACCGGATCCTCCACCGTCACGATGTTCCTGTCGGGGCTGTCGATCAGCTTCAGGAGCGAGTAGAGCGTCGTGGTCTTGCCGGATCCGGTGGGGCCGGTCGAGAGGAGCATCCCGTGCGGGCGCCGGGCGCACGCCTTGAGCCGCTCGAGATCGCCGGGCTCGAATCCGAGCGTGTCGATGTCGAGCTTGATCTCCCCCTTGTCGAGGATCCGCAGACAGACGTTGCCGCCGAAGGTGGACGGCAGGATCGAGACGCGGAAGTCGATGAGGCGCTCATCGACCCGGAAGCTGAAGTGGCCGTCCTGCGGCAGGCGGCGCTCCGCGATGTTCAGCTCGGACATGACCTTGATGCGGGAGACGATCGCGGCATGGAATTGCCGCGGAGGCGCCTGGCTGTCCTGCAGCACGCCGTCGACGCGGTAGCGGACGCGCACGGTCTTCTCCCGCGGCTCGATCAGGACATCGGAGGCATGGACCCGCACCGCTTTGGTCAGAATGGCGTCCGTGTACTTGATGACCGGGGCTTCCTGCGTTTGGCGGAGCAGCCGGTCGGCCTCGGACTCCTGATCCTTGTCGCTCGGCAGGATCTCGACCGAATCCGACTCCGCCTTGCGGACCATCTCCCGCAGCGTCTCCTCGACCCCCATGCCGTAGTACTGGTCGATCGCATCCCGTAAATCTTTGGAGGTGGTGAGCAGGGGGTTGATGGACAGGCCGGTCATGGTCGCGATGGTGTCGAGCGCGAAGATGTTCAGGGGATCGACCATGGCGACGGTCAAGGTTTGGCCGATGCACGCCACCGGCACGAGCTGGTATTGCAGGGCCAGCTCGCGGGAGATGAGCGCCTTGAGGTTGGGGTCGAGCTTCATGCGCGCCAGGCTGATCGGCGGGATGCCCAGCCCCTGGCTGACGGCGGAGAGGAGGTTTTCCTCGTTCACATAGCCGCACTCGACGAGGATCCGCTGGAGGCTGCCGCCCTGCCGCTGCTGGAGCTCGAGCGCCTCATCCAGCTGATCCTGCCGGATGAGGTTGCGTGAGAGTAACGCATTGACGATCCGTTCCTTAAGGCTCGCCATGACCGTCCACGCCTGTCATGTGGTTACTTCGTCTTGCCCTCCGCGGACGTTCCGGAAGACGACGCGTTGTTGCTGCCCCGGTGCTTGTAGTACTTGTCGATCGCCTTCAGGATATCGGAGGGGGTGCTGACGAACGTCTGCACCACGCATTTCGTCAGGAGCTCGACTTCTTCGATGGCCCTGACGTTGGACGGATCCGCCATCGCCAGGGTGAGCGCGTTGCCGATCCGGTCGATGGGAATGAGGCAGTACTGCCGGGCGACCTCCTCCGGAATGGCCGACGTCAAGCCGCCGTCCAGCTCGTAGTTGTCGAGCGGCAGATACGGGAAGCCGTACTGGGCGGTCAACGCCAGGGCGACTTCCTCCTCGGTGGTGAAGCCCAAGTGGATCAGGACCTGGCCCATCAGGCCGCCGTGCTCCTTCTGGTAGGCCAGCGCCTCCTCAAGCTTCTTGCGGTCGATGATGCCCCGCTCGAGGAGCACTTCCCCAATCCGTTTGGTGATGATCCGCTTGGCCATGTGGTTCTGCTCGATGTCAGGCTACAAGCTGCAAGCTACAAGCCTCAAGCTCCAGCCTGCGGCGTGCAGCCTGCAGCCTGAAGCTGGTCATTCTCACCGGTTCATCAGGCGCATCAAATCTTCGGGATCGCTGGAGCGCGACAGCGCCGCATCCAGCGTGATCACGCGGTTCGTGTAGAGCTCGAAGAGCGTCTGGTTCATCGTCCGCATCCCCTCCTTCTGGCCGGTCTGGATGACGGAGTAGATCTGGTGGATTTTCTGCTCGCGGATGAGCGACCGGACCGCGTGGTTGACGATCAGGAACTCCGTCGCGAGCACCCGGCCCCGGCCGCTCGCCTTCGGGATGAGCTGCTGCGAGACCACCGCCAGGAGCTCCAGCGAGAGCTGGACGCGGACCTGGTTCTGCTGGTTGGCCGGAAAGACGTCCACGATGCGGTTCACCGTCTGCATCGCGTCGGAGGTGTGCAGGGTGGCGAGGACGAGGTGGCCGGTCTCCGCGACGATGAGGGCCGTCTCGATCGTCTCCAGGTCCCGCATCTCGCCGATGAGAATAACATCCGGGTCCTGTCGCAGGACGTGCTTGAGCCCCTGGGCGAACGACTGCGTGTCGCTACCGACCTCCCGCTGATCGAGGATGGACCGCTTGCTCGTGTGGACGTACTCGATGGGGTCCTCAATGGTCACCATGTGGAAGTCCCGGTTCATGTTCAGCCAGTCGACCATGGCGGCGAGCGACGTGGTCTTGCCCGATCCGGTCGCCCCGGTCACGAGGATCAGCCCTTTGGGCTTGGAACAGAGGTCGGTCATGATCTGTCCGGGCAGCCCCAGCTCGGCGAAGTTCAGGATGTGGAAGGGCAGCATGCGGATCGCGGCCCCCACGTAGCCCTGCTGGATGAAGTAGTTGGCGCGAAAGCGCGCGAGCCCCTCCACGGAGAAGGCGAAGTCCAGCTCCTTCCAGCGCTCGAACCGCTCGATCTTGTCCGGGCTGATCAGGCTGTACGCCAGCTCCTTCACCTCGTTGCCGGAGAGCGGGGCGTGATCGGTGGCGACGAGCCGCTCGTCGAGCCGCAGGTGCGGCGACAGATTGGCGCTGAGGTGCAGGTCGGTCGAGCCCTGCTCGACCATCAGCCGCAGCAGGGCCTCCATGGTGGGTTTCGTCGCAACAGCCATCAGCGCACCTCCGCGTCGCGGTGTTCGAATCCCGCAGGGTTCATGAGCCGGATCTCCTGGAGTGGTTGCGCTTCGCGGACCGCGCGTTGTGCATCATCGCGTCCACGATGCGCTGCTCGAACTGTCCCGCCGTGGTGACCCCCTCTCCGGTGAGGTTCAGCCGCTTGAGGGCGTTGACCATGGCGGCGAGAATCTGGGTTCGGGAGAGCTTGATGCCGGCGGAGAACTGGGCGTCCTTGCCGATTTGGTCGAGATAGTCGACCTGTTCGCGGTTGAGCGAGGCGATCACCCGGTGGGCGCGGCGGATATGGTTGGTCGGATCGTACATCGGTTGCATCGGCGCGTGTGGTCCCCGTCGCGATCCAAAAGAAAACAGACGGCCGGTGAACAAGGCCGTCTGCCTTCGTGCCGTTGGCAGCCCCGCTGTCCTTCCGGGGTCAGACCCCGCAGGGGTCTGACCCCGGTTTGGGACCGGCGGCTTTGCGTCCCACCCTTACGAGTGGTTTGCCTTTTTCACACGGATCGCCTCCCGATCCGGGAGGCTTCGAATTCAGTGATCGGTTGGACTATACCACACAAGGTGAGAAATCATCAAGTCGACTTTCCGAAAAAGGCGCTTGGCACAATTGTCACAACGCACCTTTGCACCTCGGTCACGACATCCGGCGGACGCTCTGGACCAGGCCGAGCGCGATCCAGAGTGCGACCATCGAGGAGCCCCCGTAGCTGACCAGCGGCAGCGGCACGCCGACGACCGGCAGCAGCCCCATGACCATCCCCATGTTGACGAATGCCTGGTAGCCGATCCAGCTGAACACCCCGCAGGTCAGGAGCCGGCCCTGGGGATCCGACGTGCTGAGCGCGATCTGCCCTACCCGCAGCAGAAGGAGGCTGAACAACGCGACCACCGCCAGGCAGCCCACGAAGCCCCACTCCTCGCCGATCACGGAGAAGATGAAGTCGGAATGGCGCTCGGGCAGGAAGCTGAGCTGGTTCTGTGTGCCCGCGAACCATCCCCGGCCGAACAGCCGCCCCGAGCCGATCGCGATGGTGGACTGGATGATGGTGTAGCCGGTCCCGAGCGGGTCGGCGTGCGGGTCGATGAACGCCAGGAGCCGGTCGCGCTGGTAGCCTTTCAGCACATGCCAGGTCAGGGGCAGGATCGCCAGCCCCGAGACGCTCAAGCCGATGAGCGCACGGCGGGAGATTCCCGCCGCCCACACCATCCCGAACCAGATCGCCCCGAAGATGGACGCGGAACCCAAATCCGGCTGCAGGAAGATCAGGAGGGCGGGCGGACCCACGAGGAGCAACGACGTCCACAGCACGCGGCCTGGCAGCGGCGCGGGCTGTCCCGCGAGATACCGGGCCAGCAGCCACACCGCGGTCAGCTTGGCCAGCTCGGAGGGCTGGACGCTGAGCCCGAAAATCGACAGCCATCGCGTCGCACCCAGCCGCATCGCGCCGGCCACCGGAACCAACAGGAGGGCGAGCAGGCTCGCGCCATACGCGAAGCCGGCCAGATCGGTCCATCGCCGGTAGTTCGTCCGCGTGACGAGCAGCGAGACGATCACGCCCAGGACGATCCAGAGGGCGTGACGCGGTGCCAGCGTCGGGCTGATGGTCGCCCCCGCGCTCATCATGGTCAGGGCGCTCAGGGCGGCGAGCGCGGCCGTTGAGCCAAATAGCGTTCGATCCCACCGGTCTGACGAACCCACGGAGAGCCGCATCGCGCTCCTAGAGCGTCTCCGGGGCGGCGATGTATTCGCAAATGGCCTTGGCGATCTCGGCGGGCAGATCGCCGCCCGATCCGCCGTGTTCGGCCACGATGGCCATCGCCGCACGAGGATGCTCGACCGGACAGTACCCGACGAACCAGCCGTGCGACTGGTCCGGCACGTGCGTCTGCGCCGTGCCGGTCTTCCCGGCGATGGAGACGGCCGGGGTAAACGCCCGGTGGCCGGTTCCCGACGGCTCCTGCACCACCGCCCGCATCCCTTTTCGGATGGCCTCGATCGTCTCGATGGACCAACCCACACGACGGCGCCCCGGCGGACGAGACGTCCGGCGGGCACCGACCGAGCGGATCACCCATGGGTGCACGAGCCATCCGCCGTTGGCGAAGGCCCCCGCCATCACCGCGCCCTGAAGCGGCGTCATGAGAAACTCCCCCTGCCCGATGGCCAGCAGCGCGACCTCGCCCTCCGTGAGGCGTCGGCTGGGCAGATGCCCTGCCCGCTCCTCGAGCGGCCAGCCGGTGCGCCGCCCGTAGCCAACCATTTCCATGGCCGTCCGCAGGCGGCTCAGTCCCAGCCGGCGGCCCAGCTGCATGAAGTACACGTTGCACGACTGCATCAGCGCCTCGGTCAGATTCATCGGTCCGTGGCCGTCCCGATACCAGCAGTGGATGGCGCGATCGCCGAACGTCAGCGCCCCGGAACACGGGATCGAGGTCGCGGGCGTCAGGAGGCGCTGCTCCAGCCCGGCGGCGGCCGTCATGAGCTTCGCCGTCGAGCCGGGCGGATAGACCCCCACCGCGGCCCGGTTCATCAGCGGGGCGTCCGGATCGTTGAGGAGGCGGCGGATGGTCCGAAACTCCAGCTCGGCGAACGCCCCGGGAGGAAACGCCGGCATGCTGACCATCGCCAGGACCTCGCCAGTCTCCGGATCGAGCACCACGGCGGCCCCCGGCTGCGACCCGAACACCTGCTCGATGAGCGATTCCAGCTGGGCGTCGATCGTCAGCTCCACCCGCGAGCCTGCCTCCGGCTCGCGCTGGCCGAGGACGCGGACCTGCCGGGCCCGGTTGTTCACCTCCACCATGAGTCCCCCCGGCCTGCCGCGCAACTCGTGGTCCAGCATCCGCTCGATGCCCAAACGCCCAATCAGCTGCTTTGGGCGAACGCCGTATTGTTTGAGCACCGGGAGCTCTTCCGCCGTCGGCTCGCTCAGATAGCCGAGGAGGTGCGCGGCCGTGCTGCCCAGCGGGTAGTGCCGGACCGTCTCCGGCTTGACCAACAGCCCCGGCAGCCTCCACCGCTCTTCTTCCAACCGGAGTGCGGTTTCCTTGGACACGCGGGAGACGATCGTGGCCGGGATGAAGGCGAGGCTGCGCGCCTTGCGGTACTCGCGCTGGAGCGCGTCGGGAGAGCGGCCGACCAGGGGGCTGAGGCGCGCGAGCACCGCCGGCAGGTCTTTCAATTCTTGCGGCACGAGGGTGACGCGGAAGATCGTCTGGTTGTCCGCCAGGATGCGGCCGCGCCGGTCGACGATCAGCCCGCGGGGGGCTTGTTCGGGCACGACGCGCAGACGGTTCTGCTCGGCCAGCTGCCGGTAGGCGCCGCCGCGAATGATCTGGAGATGCGCCAGGCGCAGGACCAGCAGGCTCATCCCGCACAGCAATAGGACCTGCAGGCGCACGATGCGATCCATCGCTCAAGCCGGAGCGTTCCGCCAGCCCTGGAGACAGAGGACCACCAGGGCGGTCATCAGGGCGCGGACGAGCAGCCAGCCCACCCGCTCAAGCGACCAGAGATCAGCCAGCCACAGCGCGGCACTGGACATCGCGAGGCTGGCGAGGACGATGAGTGCCGTCCGCAGGCGAGGATCCTCGACATCCCAGTGGCTCATGACCAACCGCGTGGCTCCGCCGGCCAACAGCCATCCCACGAACAGCGGGAGGACATCCCGCGCCGCCCACACGAGGGTGAAGGTGGCGGCGAGGATGGAGAGAGTCAACCACCGGCGGGGGGTCTCCACGATGGCGAGCACGAGACCGGCCATGGTCAGATCAGGCACCCACCACGGCGAAGGGCTGAAACCCGCGAGCAGTTGATGCAGGACCAGGCAGCCGATGAAGCGTCCCATCAGTGGGTGGACGGCGGAAGACACAACACTTCTTCCAGCCGGCTCAAGCGGGCCGCGGGGATGACGGACGCGGTGGCGGAACCGGACAGCACGTCCCGCTCGATGTGCTCCACCGTGCCCAGCAACAACCCTTTCGGGAACGGACCCCCGAGCCCGGCCGTCACGATCCGATCGCCTTCCTGGAGATCGGCGTCCGCCGCGACGTAGGTGAACGCGCAGCGGCCGGACTCCTGTCCCACGAGGAGCCCGGTTTCCCGCGAGCGCTCCACGAGTGCGGCGACGCGGCTGTCGGGATCGGTCAGCAGCATGACGAGGCAGGTGGCCGGCTGCACCTCGATCACACGGCCGATCACGCCGGCTTCATCCACGATCACGCTGTCGAGGCTCAACCCGTGCCGCGCGCCGCGATTCAGCAGCACGGTGTGCTGGGTCGGCATCGTGGAGCGTCCCATGACGGCGGCCACGAGCCCTTCGCGAGCTGCGGGCAGATGCAGGAGCGTGTCCGCCTCGCGGTGGTGGCGGGCCAGCTCGCGCGCCTGGGCCAACTCGAGCTGGCACTGCCTGAGCCTGTCGCGCAGCGAGGCGTTCTCCGCCGCCAGCGACGGCACGCGCGGAAGGGCCACGAGGAGGCGCGCCACGAACTTGATGCCCGTCAAGGGCAGCGTGAGGACCGTCGCGAAGGCGGCGCGCACGGGGGGGTGGACGGCCAAGGCGATGGCGACCAGGAGCGAGAGGATGAGGGAGGGACGGACTTCGCGCACGGAATGGCCGACGTACTGGTTCTGGCTTCCAGTCGGTTACGCGACCCGCAATGAAACGGGAGAAGGCTCTGTTAGAATTCTGGGCGCGTGGAGATGGCGATGCGACTGCGCAGGTAGCGGATGTCTTCCAGCCCCTTGCCGACCCCCATGGCGACGGCGGTCACGGGGTTTTCCGCGATGTGCACCGGCAGTCCCGTCTCCTCCGCCAGGAGCTTGTCCAGTCCGCGCAGCAGCGAGCCGCCGCCGGCCAGGACGATCCCCCGGTCGATCAGGTCGGCGGAGAGCTCCGGCGGCGTCTTCTCCAGCGTCAGACGGGCCGCCTCCTCGATCGACCGGATCGGCTCCGAGAGCGCCTCGCGGACCTCCTCCGAAGTGATGGTGACCGTCTTCGGCAGGCCGGTGACCAGGTCGCGGCCGCGCACCTCCATGGTGAGCTCTTCGTCCAGCGGATACGCCGAGCCGATGCGGATCTTGATCTCCTCGGCGGTCCGCTCCC
>JACQRE010000047.1 GCA_016206585.1 Candidatus Omnitrophota bacterium
CTGCTGTCCAGCCTGGACAACGGCTACCTGTGGCAGGATGAGGCGGAGACCGCCCTGCTGGCGCGGAACACGCTGGCGTTCGGCTACCCGCGCGTGTTCGACGGCCGGAACCTCATCGACGCCTCTCCCTACACGTACGGGCCGGGGATGTCGTGGATCTACAGCCCCTGGCTGCCCTTCTACCTCCTCGCCGGCGTCTTCGCGGCCATGGGCGAATCCACCGCGGCGGCCCGGCTGCCGTTTGCGCTGCTGGGCTGGCTCACGCTCGTGCTGGCGTGGCGGCTGGCCCGCCGCCTGACCACGGACGTCCGCATCCACCGCCTCACCGTCGCCCTCCTCACGTGCTCCGTGCCGTTCCTGCTGCACATGCGCCAGTGCCGCTACTATGCGATGGCGGCAGCGCTGCTCCTTGCCGCGTGCCTGGCCTACCTCCGATTCCTGGAGCGGCCGTCGGGAAAGCGAGTCTGGGTCCTGGCGGGAACGCTGGTCCTCTTGTTCCACACGAACTTCGGCACGTGGATCCCGGCGGTGAGCACGATCGTCGCGCACCAGCTCATCTGGGGCGAACAGGCAGGCCCCTCGACGTCGCTCGGCACAAGCCGCCGCCGGTTGATCCTGGCGGGTCTGGGGGTGCTGGCGCTGACGCTGCCGTGGGCGCTGTTCGCGTATCAACCCGCGTTCATCGGGTCGGGCTCGCTCGACCGGATGGTCGATCATCTGGCGTTTTACGTCCGCACGACGAACAAGTACCTCGCCCCGCTGGCCTTCATGATCGGGATGTCGCTGGTGGCGGCCGCCGTCTCCAAGCACCTGCCGCCCCGCGGCGCGTGGCGGATCCGGGTTTCACCACCCAGCGGCTTCCTGGTGCTGATGGCGCTAGCACAGTTGGCCTTTCTCCTCATTCCGGATCAGCGGCAGATCCGCTACTTCATCCCGACCGTCCCGCTGCTCGCCTTGGGCCAGGCGTGGTGGCTCGCGCAGTGGTGGCGGCAGAGCCGCCTCATCGGCGGCTTCTTCATCCCGCTCTTCCTGTTCACCAACGTGCACCAGTCGACGTCGCCCGGCCTCCCGCTGGCCGACTTCGCCTATGAGCTGACGCACCGCTACGTGGGTCCCGTGGAGGGCATCGTGGCCTGCCTGCGCGCCCGCGGCCGGCGGGAGGAGTCGGTCAAGATCCCGTACGATGACCGCTCGCTCATGTTCTACACGACGCTGCGCATCGAGCCCCGCTCGGACTTCCTGCGCCAGACGGAGCCGGACTGGCTCATCCCCCGCCGGGGCTGGACCCCGGCGCGGTTCCTGCGCAGCGCCTACTTCCGACGGATCGAGGCCGCCTACGAGCGGATTGAACTGGACGCGCCGGACATCTACTGGCAAAATCGTGAGGACCCCGGGCTGCACCATTTCCGGACCGCCGCCTGGGCGCCCCGGGTCGTCGTCTATCGCAAGCGGAGCAGCGCCATCGCCCATGAGCCATTCGCACGTGACGCCAACGCCCCCGGGGGCTGACGCCAAGGTGCCGATCCGCCCGCCGTTCACCGATGCGCGGGGCGAGATCCTGAACCTGGTGGACGCGCCCTTCACCAGTGCCGCCGTGATCACCTCCGTCAAGGGGGCGGTCCGCGGCCACCACTACCACCAGACGGACTACCACTACTGCTGGCTCCAGACGGGGCGGATGATCTACGCCCACCGGCCGGTCGGCGACTCGGCGGCCCCCCAGCAATGGGTCATCACCCCGGGGCAGCTGTTCTACACGCCGCCGATGTACGAGCACGTGATGCAGTTCACGGAGGACTCGGTGCTATTCGTCTTCGCCAGGAACAACCGCGAAATGGCCCACTACGACGCGGACACCATCCACGTCGCTCCCATCATCCCATGAGCGCTCCCATCCAGGCGACGAAGCCCGCCGTGCGGCGGCGCGAGGATTGCCGGTTGTGCGGGTCGCGCCAGTTGCAGCGCGTGGTATCACTGGAGGCCACGCCGCCGGCCAACGAGTTTGTGACCGCCAAGGAGCGCGGGCTCCCGCAGGAGCGGTTCCCGCTGGACGTCCATCTCTGCGCCGGGTGCGGCCACGTGCAGCTGCTCGACGTCGTGGATCCTGAGCGACTGTTCCGCCAGTACGTCTACATCTCGTCGACCTCCCCGGTCTTCGTCGACCACTTCCGCCGCTACGCGGCCTCGATGCTCGAGCTCATGCGGTTGCCTGCCGGCGCGCAGGTCGTGGAGATCGGCAGCAATGACGGGACGTTGCTGCGATTTTTCAAGGACGCCGGGATGCGAGTGCTCCGCATCGACCCGGCCCGCCGCATCGCCGAGGAAGCCACCCGCGGCGGCATCGAGACGCTGCCGGAGTTCTTCGACCTGGCCCTCGCGACGCGGCTGCGGCTCGCGCGGGGGGCGGCCTCGTTGATCCTGGCCAACAACGTCTTCGCGCACGCCGATGATCTGCACACGATTGCCGATGGCGTGGCCCATTGGCTTACGCCCAACGGGCTGTTCGTCTTCGAGGTGTCGTACCTCCTCGACGTCTTCGAACACACGCTCTTTGACACCATCTACCACGAGCACCTGAGCTACCACACCGTCAAGCCGCTCGTCGAGTTCTTCGCGCGCCATGGGATGGAGCTGGTCGACGCGGTGCGCGTGGAGTCGCACGGCGGCTCGCTGCGCGGCATGGTCAAGAAAGCGGGCGGCCACTGGCCCAAACAGGCGCGGGTGGACGAGCTGATCGCGCTGGAATCGCGCCTCGGGCTGCACAGCCCGGCGGCGTACCGCGCGATGTTCGACCGCATCGAGCAGCGCAAGGCCGAGCTCACCGAACTGCTCAAACGCCTGAAGGGGGATGGGAAAAAGATCGTCGGCTTCGGCGCGCCCGCGAAGGCCACGACGCTGATGTTCCACTTCGGCCTCGGGCCGGAGACGCTGGACTACATCATCGACGACAGCCCGCTGAAGCAGGGGCTCTACACGCCGGGGCACCACCTCCCGGTCGTCGCCTCGTCTGCGCTCTACGAGCCGGCCACGCGGCCGGACTACGCGGTCATCCTCGCGTGGAACTTCGCCGACCCCATCATCGCCACACACAGGAGGTTCCTCGATGCCGGCGGGCACTTCATCATCCCGCTCCCGACCGTCCAGGTCCGCTAAGGGCCACTGTCTGGAGACGGACATCCCGGAGATCGCCGCGGCCTTAAGCGCCGAGGCGAACGCGTTCAGCGGGGCCACCGTCCTGCTGTGCGGCGGCCACGGATTCTTGGGGCGCTACTTCATCTCGCTCTTCCGGTTCCTGAACGAGCGGGTCCTCCCCAAGCCCTGCCGGCTGATCGTGCTCGACAACCACATCACGAGCGGTGCGCTGGGTGACGTGGAGGCGGAGGGGGAGCGCGGCTACCGGTACCTGCGCCACGACGTCATCCGGCCGCTCACGATTGACGAGCCGCTCGACTACGTCATCCACGCCGCCGGCATCGCCAGCCCCTACTACTACCGCAAGTACCCGCTGGAGACGCTCGAGGTGGCGACGATCGGGACCAAGAACCTCCTCGCGCTGGGCCGCAGCCATCCGCTCAAAGGCTTCCTGTTCTTCAGCTCCAGCGAGGTCTACGGCGATCCGGATCCCCGGTTCGTGCCCACCCCGGAGACCTACCGCGGCAACGTCTCGGCGCTTGGGCCGCGCGCCTGCTATGACGAGTCGAAGCGGCTGGGCGAGACGCTCTGCATGATCTTCCAGCAGCTCCACGGGGTGCCCACGAGAACGGTGCGGCCCTTCAACGTCTACGGGCCCGGGATGCAGGAGGCCGACTACCGGGTGCTGCCGAACTTCGCTGGCCGCATCCTCAAGGGCGAGCCGCTCAACATCTACGGCGACGGCACGCAGACGCGGACTTTCTGCTACGTGACCGACGCGATGATCGGCTTCACCAAGGCGCTGGTCCGCGGCCGCTCCGGCGAGGTGTACAACATCGGCAATCCCTCGCCGGAGGTGTCGATGCTGGACCTGGCGAAGGCCATGGAACAGACGCTGGGCCGCGCGCTGGAGATCCGGCTCGTGGACCACCCCAGCTCCTATCCCGCGGATGAGCCCCAGCGCCGCTGCCCCGACATCCGCAAGGCGGCCGCGGAGCTCGGCTACCAGCCGGCCGTCCCGCTGCCCGAAGGGCTGGCGCGTTTCTTCGCCTGGGCCCAGCGCCATTACACCAGTGCCGCAACGCCGCCGACACCTCGCCGTTCCCGCCGCTCGGTGGCTTCTTCCTCTACGTAATGGGGGCTGGTTCCGGTTGGCTGCTCCCAGTCGGGAGGGCTCGCATGGCTTGTCGACCACCGGCGGATCCTGTCCTCGCGGCGGGCCCCCGGCGACCGAGGCGGGCACCCCGGC
>JACQRE010000006.1 GCA_016206585.1 Candidatus Omnitrophota bacterium
AGCTTGGGAAGCTAGCGCACTACCACTGTGCTATACCCGCCTGTTGTCTTTCAATGTTGGAGCGGGACGCCGCAACACGGCGTGTTGCGGCACTCCCGTCGCCGACCCCGGCACGTTTGGCTTCGCCAAACGAAGCCGCCGGGGTGCCCGGCTCGGTCGTCGAACCCGCGTGGCCAGCTTGGGAAGCTGGAGCACTACCACTGTGCTATACCCGCGTTGCCTATTCGAGTGAAACACCGACGTGCTCCATGGTTCAATGTTCATTGTTCGGTGTTCATTGTGGGTTAGGTGGGCTGGCGGAGAGTTATTTTACCGTGTATTCAGATCGCGGTCACGTTTTTGGCGGATGCGGTCCGCTTGCGCGTCAATGGCCGCCGCTTTTCGCGTGTCTCCCAGCTCCTTCAGCACGTCCGCGTAGGCATCCAGGATGAACAGCATCAGGGGGTCGTCCGCTTTCCGCGCCGCTTCCCAGACGGCGACGGCCCGCTTGAGCAGCGGGGCGGCCTCGGCCGGCTTGCCTTGACTGCGGGACAGCGAGGCCAGATCGTACAGGCTGCTGGCGATCTGGATGTCGTCAGGCTCCAGGGAGGCTTCACGGATCTCGAGCGCCCTCCGGTACAGCGGCTCGGCCTTGGCGTACTCCTCACGGAAGCTGTACAGTCCTGCCAGGTTGGTCAACGCCTTGGCCACCTCGGGGTGCGTGGGGCCAAGCGCCTTCTCGTTGACGGCGAGTGCTCGCTTCAACAGCGGTTCGAGCTCAGCATGCTCGCCCTGCGCCTCCAGCGCCAAGGCCACGTTGCCGAGCGAGGCGGCAACGTCAGGGTGGTTGGACCCAAAGGTGTTTTCCGCCAGCGAGAGGGCGTTTCGGGCGACGCGTTCCGCTTCGGCGTATCGCCGTTGCCCGTAGAGGGTGGAAAATTCCACCTTCAACTTCTCCCAGGCAGTTTTCTGCCGCTTCTGGGTCGGGGTGTCCTGGGCCTGGGCGGGGCTGCCAAGGAGGAGCACCAGGCTCATCCCGAGGGTGCTCGCCAAACAGGTCATGAGCCGCTCGGGGCGGCCACACGGCGCTGCGGCGGGTTGCCGATCAACTGCTTGAGGGTTCGAGCGGCGGCTTCAGGGTCCTCGGCGCCGCAGACCGCCCGGACCACCGCCACACGGTCACCGCCCGCTTCCGCCACCCGGCGGACGTTCGCAGCCTCGATGCCGCCGATGCAGACGAAGGGAATGCGGACCTGGGCGGAGACGCTGCGGACCAAGGACAGGCCGACGCTGCCATAGTCGGGTTTCGTCGGGGTGGGAAAAATCGGGCCCACCCCGAGGTAGTCCGCCCCCTCCTCCTCCGCCGCCGCCGCCTGCTCCAGGCTGTGCGTGGACTTGCCGATGAGCCGCCCCCGCCCGAGCATGGCCCTCGCCGCCTCGATGGGGAGATCGTCCTGCCCGAGGTGGACGCCGTCGGCCTGCGCGGCGTGCGCGACGTCGACGCGGTCGTTGATGATCAGCGGGACACCGGCCGGACGGGTGACGGCCAGGAGACGGGCGGCGGTCTCCAGCAGCGAGCGGGTGGTGGCGGTCTTGTCGCGCAGCTGGATGGCGTCCGCACCGCCCCGGACGGCGCGGGCGGCGACGTCGGCCAGCGCGCGCGAGCCGGCTGCGGCACGGTCAACGATGACGTAGAGCCGCCAGGTGGAGCAGGAGGTCCCGTTCCAGGTCATAGGTCTTGAACCGCAGGCGTTGAAAACCGCGTGTGTGCCGCGGGGCGATGACGCGGCTGCACTCTTCGAGCGTCCGGAGCGACTCTTTGGCCCGCTGGAAGTTGATGAGGAGCAGCCGCTCCAGCGACTCGACGCGCGAGGCGGGTGCGCGGCGCCCCACATCCGAGCCGCTGGCTCGGGCCCGGACAAGAGCTCTGGGGCTGACGGGCAGTTGACGCACCGCCCGTGCCACGTCGTGGCGCAGGCTGCGCGCGCGGCGGAACAGGCGCGGGAGGCCATGCTGGAACCGCACGATCTCTTCGCAGACCCGCAGCCCCTCCAGCGCGCGGTTGGCATTCGCATCCACCAGCCGCAGCGCCGCCCGGCGCAGTTGGGAGTTCGGAGTTCGGAGTTCGGAGTGGGGGTTTTTACTCCGCATTCCGCACTCCGCATTCCGCACTCATCGTTGACGGATGCGCTCGATGAGTTTCGTAGTCGAATAGCCCTTGATGAGGGGCAGGCGCACGACGCGTCCGCCATACCGCTCGACCGTCTGTCGGCCGACAATCTGGGACGCCCCCCAGTCCGCGCCCTTGATCAGGACGCGGGGCTGCAGCCGTTCGATGAGCCGTTGCGGGGTTCGTTCGCTGAAGATCGTGACGTAGTCGACGCACTGCAGCGCGGCGAGGAGCCGCGCGCGGTCTTGCTGCCCGATGATCGGCCGGTGGGGGCCCTTGAGCCATCGCACCGACTGGTCGCTGTTGAGGCCCACGATCAGGAGATCACCGTGCTGTTTCGCGCGCTCCAGCAGCTTCACGTGGCCCGCGTGGACCAAATCGAAGCAGCCGTTCGTGAAGACGGCGGTCCCGCCCCGGCGCTGCGTCCGGCGGACGATCCGGGCGAGGGCGGCGGCCGAAGCGATCTTATCGCGTGCGCGGCGCGGCTGAGGCATGGAGCGCGTGCTCGACCAGGCCGCAGAGGATATGGCCGATGGTCAGATGCACTTCCTGGATGCGGGCGGTCACCGTGGACGGCACGCAGATGCAGAAGTCGCACAGCCCCGCCATCTGGCCGCCCGAGCCGCCGGTCAGGCCGATGGTCGCCACACCCATCGGCTTGGCCTGGCGCAGCCCGGCGAGGACGTTCGGGGAGTTGCCGGACGTGGAGAGCCCCACCGCCACATCGCCCGCCTGGGCGAGCCCTTCGATCTGGCGGGAGAAGATCTGCTCGAAGCTGTAGTCGTTGCCGATCGCCGTGACGCTGGCCATGTTCTCGGTGAGCGAGATGGAGGGCAGCGACCGGCGCTCCATCTGAAAGCGGCCCACGAACTCGCCGGCCATGTGCTGGCTCTGGGTCGCCGAGCCGCCGTTGCCGAACCAGATGATCTTGCGGCCGCTGCGCAGGGCGGCGGCCATGAGCGCTGCGGCCTTGGCGATCTTCGACCGCTGGGCTTCGGGAAGCTCCGCGTGCAGCCGGGCCGTCTCCTTCAGCGCGGCGGCAATCTCGTTCCGCGTCCGGCGTCCGGCGCCCTGCGTGCTGCGTCCTGCGTCCTGCGTCGCGCGAGCCATCCCGTTATCCGAAGAAAATCTTCGCCAGGTTGTAGAGGCCCATATCCACCGTCTTCAGCGTCCCGGTGCCCTGCTCGATCGGCACCGCGACGATCTTGTTCCCCTGGAGACTCACCATCTGGCCGAACTGCCCTTCCAGCACCAGCTCAACCGCCTTGATGCCGAAGCGCGTGCCCAGGATCCGGTCGAACGCCGTGGGGCTGCCGCCGCGCTGGATATGGCCGAGGACGGTGACGCGGGTCTCGTAGCCCGTCCGCTCCTCGATCAGCTTGCCGAGGGAGTCGCCGATCCCGCCGAGCCGGACGTGCCCGAACTCGTCCAGCTTCTCCTCGCGGGTGACGTGCGCGTCCTGCTTGAACTGGGCGCCTTCAGCCACGACGATGATGCTGAAGTCCTTGCCGCGGGCGTGCCGCCGCTTGATGAGGCTGCACACCTCGTTGATGTCGATCGGCTGTTCCGGGATCAGGATGACGTCCGCCCCGCCCGCGATGCCGGCACAGGTGGCGATCCAGCCGGCGTGGCGGCCCATCACCTCGGCGACCATGATGCGGTGATGGCTTTCCGCCGTCGTGTGGAGCCGGTCGATCGCCTCCATCGCGATGTTGACCGCCGTGTCGAAGCCGAAGGTGTAGTCGGTGGCCGACAGATCGTTGTCGATCGTCTTCGGCACCCCGACCACCTTGACGCCTTCCTTGGACAGCCTCGTCGCAACCCCCAGCGTGTCCTCTCCGCCGATGGGGATCAGCGCATCGAGGGCGAGCCGTTTCAGGGTGTCCTTGAGCTTGGCAAGATCCTCCGGGCGCTTGTACGGGTTGGTCCGGGAGGTCCCGAGGATCGTGCCGCCCTTCGGGAGGATGCCGGAAACCGACTGCAGGTCCAGGAGCACGGTATCACCCAGGATCAGCCCTTTCCAGCCGTTGCGGATGCCGACCACCTTGATGTCGGCCTGGATCGCCCGGCGGGTCACCGCGCGGATCACGGGATTCAACCCCGGGCAGTCCCCTCCTCCGGTCAACACTCCGAGTTGGCGTACCGCGGTCATCCCACCACCTGCGTGTTGGCCACAGGCCAGTTTCGCCTCGCTAGATTATTGTTTCGCCTCACGCGAGGCGAAACGGGCTGCTGTCGGCAGCCCCACGCAGGTGGTGGGATCATTCACTCTCTCCTGATGGTTGCAGGTGCAGCTGCCGATCCAGATAGTCGGTGGCGATCTGCCCGCGCCAGAACGTCGGGTCGTTCATGATCTGTTTGTGGAGCGGGATCGTCGTCCGGATTGGCTCGATGAGGAACTCCTCCAGCGCGCGCTGCATGACGCGGATCGCCTCCTGCCGCGTCTCGCCGGAGGTGATCAGCTTGGCCAGCAGCGAATCGTAGTACGGCGGCACGTCGTAGCCGGCGAACACGTGCGTATCGAGCCGCACGCCGGGGCCTCCCGGCGGCTGGTACTCGGTGATCCGCCCCGGACAGGGCGAGAAGCCGTTGGAGGGATCCTCCGCGTTGATGCGGCACTCGATCGCCCAACCCTCCAGCTTCACGTCGTCCTGCTTGATCCCCAGCGGCTCGCCCGCGGCGGCGCGGATCTGCTCCTTGATGAGGTCGATGCCGGTGACCGCCTCCGTGACCGGATGCTCGACCTGGATGCGGGTGTTCATCTCGATGAAGTAGAACGAGCCGTCCTTGTCGAGCAGGAACTCCACCGTGCCGACGGAGGCGTACCCGGCGGCCTTTGCGGCCCGGATGGCCAGCTCCCCCATCTTGCGGCGCAGTTTGTGATCGACCGCGGGCGAGGGCGCCTCCTCGATCAGCTTCTGGTGGCGGCGCTGGATGGTGCAGTCGCGCTCGCCCAGGTGGATCGTGTGGCCGGCTTTGTCCGCCAGGATCTGGAACTCGATGTGGCGCGGCTCCTGCAGGTACTTCTCCACGAACACGTCGCCGTTGCCGAAGCTGGCTTCCGCCTCGGCCTGGCACGTCATGAGCGCGCTGATCAGGCGGACGTCGTTGTGGCACACCCGCATGCCCCGCCCGCCGCCGCCCGCCGCCGCCTTGACGATCACCGGGTACGCGATGCGCCGGGCGGTCTTGAGCGCGTCCTCCTTGTTGCGGACCGCCGACATGCTGCCCGGGATGATGGGGATGCCGGATTTGCGCATCAGGTCCTTCGCCGCGATCTTGTCGCCCATCAGCCGGATGGACTGCGCGGAGGGGCCGATGAAGGTGATGTTGCACGACTCGCAGATCTCCGCGAAGTGCGCGTGCTGCGAGAGGAAGCCGTAGCCGGGGTGGATGCCGTCGACATCGGTGATCTCGGCCGCGCTGATGATGGCCGGGATGTTGAGGTAGCTCTGCTCCGCCTTGGCGCCGCCGACGCAGATCGCCTCCTCGGCGAGGCGGACGTGGAGGCTGTTGCGGTCCGCCTCCGAGTAGATGGCGACCGTCCGGATGCCGAGCTCCTTGCAGGCCCGGATGACCCGGACGGCGATCTCACCCCGGTTGGCGATCAGGATTTTCGAGAACATCAGCGAGGCACGACGCCGGCTTGGTCGACGGGCGTCAGCGGGGTTCCACGGCGAACAGGGGCTGGCCGAACTCGACCGGTGCGCCGTTATCCACCAGGACCTCGATGATGCGGCCGGCGACTTCGGCCTTGATCTCGTTCATCAGCTTCATCGCCTCGATGATGCAGACGACCTGTCCGGTGTCGAGATCCTGGCCGACTTCAGCGAAGGGCGGCGCATCGGGCGCGGGCGCGCGGTAGAAGGTGCCGACCATGGGCGACTTGATGATGACCCGGTGGCCTTCCTCGGCGGCGGGTTTGGCGGCGGGCGGCGGGACGGCGGGCTGCGGGATGCCGGCCACGTACTCCACCACGTGCGGGACGGGGCTGGAGGAGGCTTTCTTCAGGCGGATGCGCAGCCCCTGGTGCTCCATCTCGAGCTCGACGAGGCCGCGGCTCTCCATCAGCTCGAGCATTTCCTCGATGAGCCGGAACGCTTCCCGCTCGGAGGACTTCATCCGTTTGTCCACGCTGCCCTCACTGTGTTGGGGGTAGTACCGCAGCACTCCGCGGCCCCACCCGGCTACACGCGGGACACGTACGCGCTGGTTCTGGTATCGACCCGGATCAGGTCGCCGGTTTCCACGAAGAGCGGCACCTGGATGACGGCCCCGGTCTCCAGCGTCGCCGGCTTCATGCCCCCTTTGGAGGTGTCGCCGCGCACGCCGGGCTCCGTGGAGGCGATGTGCACGTCCACGAACATCGGCGGCTGGATGCCGATCATCTGGCCGTCATGGAACTGGCCTTCGAGTTCCATGTTCTCCTTGAGGAAGCCGGCCGCCGAGCCGATCCCATCCGCCGGGACCTGCACCTCTTCATAGGACTTGGTGTCCATGAGGTGGAAGGTGTCCGCCGTGCGGTACAGGTACTGGAGCGTCCGCTTCTCGATGTACGCTTCCTGGAACTTCTCGCCGGCGCGGAACGTCCGCTCAATGATGTTGTCATCCCGCATGCGGCGCAGCTTGGTGCGGACGAACGCCCCGCCCTTGCCCGGCTTCACGTGCTGGTACTCCACGATAATCCAGAGCTGGCCGTCCATGACGATCGCTTCGCCGTTGCGGAATTCGTTGGTGGAGATCATGGCGTTCGTCGCCGCGCAGCCCTCACGTTGGGCACCGTCCGGCGGGGCGCGGCCGCTGGAGCGTCCGGCCGCCCGAGGAGGCTAAGAAGCGCCTCGAGTCCCAAGTGGTAGCTCGCCGGGCCGAAGCCGCAGACTTGCCCGCGGCAGACGGGGACGATCAACGACTGATGCCGGAACGGTTCCCGGCTGTAGATGTTCGAGAGGTGCACTTCCACCACCGGGAGGCCAGCCGCCTCGACGGCGTCACGGATCGCGATGCTCGTGTGCGTGTACGCCGCCGGGTTGATGAGGAGCCCGTCGTAGCGGCCCTTGGCCTTGCCGATCAGCTCCACAATCTCGCCTTCATGGTTGGACTGGACGGTCATCACGATCGCCCCGCGGGCGGTCGCCAGCGTCCGGAGGCCGCGGTTGATGCTCTCCAGGTCGGCGGTGCCGTAGACCGAGGGCTGCCGGCTACCCAACAACTGCAGATTGGGTCCGTGAATCACGAGAATTTTCATGCTGTTCCCCCGCTCCCTGGTTGCTCGGCTTCCTCCACCAGCATCACGGGGATGCCGTCGCGGACCGGGTAGTGGCGTCCGCACTGCGCGCAGACGAGCCGCTCACCCTCCAGGGTGACCTTCGTGCGGCACGCCGGACACGCCAGCAGCTCGAGCAGTTGCGGATCGATCATGGAATCAATTCAGCCTGTTGGTGAGGGCCGCCGATGCGTTCCAAGTTCGACAACGATTGTTCCACATCCTTCATGGCTTTCTCCGCCTGGTCATACTGGCTGTTGGCGTTGTGCAGATGCACCCCGAGCTTTCGGAACTCCTCTTGAGTAAAATTACGGATCTGCGACGCCAGCTGTTGTAGCGAGACCAGCACCTCTTCGGCCCGATGCTCGATCTCAAGCCCCTTCAATCCCTGTGCAATCGTGGTGAGGTAAGCCCAGAACGTCAACGGCGAGGTCAGAAACACGTTGTGCGCTTGGGCGTATTCGTAGAGGCCGCCACCCTCCGTGAAGTCTTTGCTCGCGATCAGCTCATAGAACACCGCCTCGGATGGGATCACCATGAGCGCGAAGTTCATCGTGCCCTCCGGAGGACGGATATATTGCTTCACTTCATCAATCTTTTGTTTCACCTTTCGCTTGAACTCCGCGCGGAGCGCAGGACGCTGCCGCTCATCCGCCTCCCGCACCCGCTTGTAATCCTCGATCTGGAGCTTGGAGTCAACCGGGATCAATCGTCCGTTCAGCCGGATGACAAACTCCACTTTTTTGCCATCCGAAAATGTATAGTCTTCGTCATACTGGTTCGGGAGTTTGTCGGCGAGGAGGTTGCGGACGATCACTTCCCCGAGCTCCCCGCGAAGCTGTTGTGGTTTCAACAGGTCATTGAGTTCACCAACCTTGGTTTGCAGGTCGCTCAGGCTCTCGATCTTCGACTTCACCCTCCCTAAACTCTCACTGAACTGCTCTGCCGCTTGGGTGGCCCGGTGCTGCTGCTCGAGCAGTTGCTGGCGATCTTGCTGGATGACCTCCGCAGCTTTCTGAGTGAGTGTCGTCAGTTCTTGCCGAACCAGTGTTTGGAATCCACCCTGCTTGAACTGAGCGAGTTCGCTCTGCAGTGTCGAGGCCGTCGTTTTCAACACGGTCGCTGCTCTGACAACATAGATCAACAGTCCGAGGAGCGCCAACCCGATCATCACCAGGATGAGGATCATGCCGGAACGACACCTCCCGACTTGGAGAGATAGCGCATCCGCAGCTGGTACAGCGTGTCCTTCAACAGCTGGTCCTCTTCCGTTGACAGGTTACCCTTGGTCTTCTCTTCGAGGATGCCGATGAGGTCGATCAGGTACTTGGCCTGCGGCAGGTTGGCGGCCTGGCGGCGCGTCGCCGGATGCGGCATGTCGCCCAGCGCGATCAGCGTCTCCATCGCCAGCCCCGAGAGGAAGAGGTCGAACTGGGCCTGCGGCAACTCCTCTGCGCCAGGCGCAGGCCGCGCCGGACCTGCAGGAGCCGGCTGCCCGGGCGGCGTCGGGGCGGAGCCCACGGTCTGTTTCTCGCGCTCCGCCTGTTCTTTCCAGGACTCATCCACGCGCTTTTTTACCGGCTCATCCATCACGAAGATTTGTGTAATGTGAATTGTGTAGCGTGTAATGTCACCACGTTACACATTACACATTGAACATTACGCAAGCGTTGCACATTACTCGATGATAATGCCTGCATACCCAATGACTGAATCGGGATCGCCCTGGGCGTCCGCGCTGGTGGCGTAACGCGTCAGCGTGCCCTGCCGCGCCTCCAGCATCCTGGCTGCGCCGATCACCGCGGCCGCCGCCCCGTAGCCGCACATCATGGCGCCGCGATCTTGGACGTAACGGATCAGCGCCTCGGCGTCCAGCGCGCAGAGGAGGTCGATCAGCTGGCGGTCCTGGGCGGCCGCCTGCTCCTGCGGCTGAAAATGGGACAGGTCCGAGCTGGCGATGAGCAGGACGGGCTCCTCCGACATCCGAACCGTCTGAGCGAGTGCGGCCGCGAGCTCGCGCAGCTGCTGCGCGTCATCGGATCCCGTCACAATCGGCACGATCGACAGGCCGGCGGGCCCCAGCCGCTGGAGGAACGGCACGAGCACCTCGACCGCGTGCTCGCCTGTCTGCGACCAGGCATCACCCTCCAGGAACGGGCAGCGCTCGCGCAACGCCTCGGCCGCCGCCGCATCCACCGGCACGTCGCCCAGCGGCGTCCGGTAGGTTCCGGCGGCCAACAGGCTCCATGGCATCCAGCTGCCGGTATGGGACGCCCCGATGACGATGCATCGGCGCGGAATGGCGACCTGCCCCAGCGTCGAGCCGAGCACGACCCCGCACCGCGCATAGCTGCCGTGCGGCACGATGACGGCTCGCGCCGCGCGCAGCACCGCCCCGCTGGGCGTCAACCGATCGATGGTCTCCCGAAGAACCTCCGGTTGTGCCGGGTAAAAATAGCCTGCAACCGCCGCGCGTCGGATCCCAGGGCTTGTGACGTGTGACATGTGACGCCGTGTTAGTTTGCGGTGGTATGGCCGTTCGGACTGATGACCACTTCGGTGCGCTGCCGCATGGTCACGTACCGCTTGGCCGCCTCGTTGACCATGGGGACCGTCACGGCGTTGATCTGGTCCTCATAGGAGGTCCAGGCGTCAAACCCGAGGCCGTTGAGCTCATCGAGCGTGGCGCGCTTCGCCAGCCCGACGAGGTGCTGCAGGTCCATCCGGTGCATGCCGATCAGGTACCGCCTGGCCTGGTCGAGCTCCTCCTCCGTGAACCCCCGGTCGATGGCCAGCTGCAGCTGCTCGTCCATCAGCTCCAGCACCTTCTCCTGCTCGTCAGGACGAGTGGCCGCGTAGACCAGGAGGTAGCCGGGGTCCCAGGCCGGGACGTGGGCAGCCCCCAGCGTGTAGGACAACCCATGGATTTCCCGGACGCTCTGGAAGAGGCGGCCCGCCATCCCAGAGAGGATGGCGGTCATGACGTCGAGCGCGTGGCGGTCGGATGCGGTCTGGGTGGTCCCAAGGAACCCCAGCAGGATCAGCGCTTGTTCCTTGTCCATCGTCTGCGTCACGCGGCGGACGTCCGTCAGCGGCGGCTCGGCCAGCCGTGCTGGCCACGCCGGGGACTCGCCGCGCATCGCCCCGAACGTCTGCCGCACCTGCTGCCTCACCCCGGCCTCATCGATGTCGCCGAGCACGGCGATGATCGCATTCGAGGGCACGATCCACCGCTTCGCGAACGCCAGGCACTGCGCCCGCGTCAGCGTGCCGATCGTCTCGGGATTGCCCAGCGGGTGGAACCGGTAGGGGTGCGAGCCAAAGAGCGTCCGGCGCAGCAGCCGGCTGCCCACATCGAAGATCTCGTCCTCCTCGGCTCGCAGCTGCTTGGCGATGAGCTCGCGCTGAGTCTCCAGCTGTTCTTCGCCGAATGTCGACTGGGTCACCAGCTCGTGCACCAGGGCGAGCCCTTCCCCGATGTCCTGGGCCAGCACCTGCAGCACCAGCCCGAAGCCATCCCGCCCGCTGAACGGCTCGACGGATGCCCCCAGGGATTCGACCTGCTGCGCGATCTCCAGCGCGTTCTTGCGGGTGGTGCCTTTGGTGAGGAGCTGGGCGACGAGGTTCGAGAGGCCCTGCGTGTCCTCCGTTTCGGCCCGGACCCCGCCGTGGAAGGCCACGACGATGGCGGCAATGGGCAGGCCGCGGTCCACGCCGATCAGCGTCGTGGCCCCGTTGTCCAGCGCCGTCTTCGTGATCGGCAGCGGCGAGCTCTTCGCCGGCTGCCCGCCGGAGGAGGCTGAGGGCGACGGCGGCTTGACGACGGCGGTCGTCATCTTCGCCGTATCCAGGTAACGCTGGGCGGCCGCCTGCACCTGCTCGCGCGTCACCTGCTCGATGCCGGCGACGTACTGCCGGGAGAACAGCGGGTCGCCCGTGGCGGCGAGCGAGCTGGCCAGGTCGGACGCCTTGGCGTCCACCGTCTGCAGGCCGAAGAGGTAATCGGCGGCTGCGCTGCGCTTGGCTTTCTTCAGCTCCGCGTCCGTGACCCCGCGGCGCTTCACCTCTTCGACGATCTCCAGAATCGCCCGCGTCGCCGCCGCGACTTTGTCCGGGTCGGTGCGGAACTGGACCGCAAACACGCCGGGGTCGTAGGGGGTGTAGTTCCAGGTATTGATCGCGTGCACGAGCTTCCGCTGGCGGATCACCGTCTCGTACAGCCGCGAGCTGCGACCGTCGCCCAAGATGTTCGCCAGGACGTCCAGCGCGTAGAGATCCGGGTCGGAGAGCCGGACCGAGGAGAAGCCGAGGATCACGTGCGCCGTCTGCACCGCCAGCTCGACGGAAGCCTCTTTGGCCGTGGCGGTCGGCGGCTCCGGGGGCACGAGCTGCTGCTCGACGTCCCCCGTCCCGCGCGGCCAGCCGCCGAACAGCTCCTGCATGAGTGCCGGGAACTGCTCGCCGTCCAGGTCGCCCGCGCAGGCGATCGTGACGTGCTGCGGCTGGTACTGGGCGGCGTAGAATCGGGTCAGCTCGTCGACCGTCAGGCGCTCCAGCAGCGGTTGGTAGCCGATGATCGGGTGCCGGTAGGGGTGCTCGAGCAGGTGCCGGCTCCAGAAGAGCTGGTTGATGCGCCGGTCCGGGTCATCCAGGTTCAGCTGGATCTCCGAGATGACGACCGCGCGCTCCTTGTCGAACTCCTCGGGGGGGAACACGGCGTGCTGCAGGATGTCCGCCAGCATGGCGAGGGCTTCGCGCAGGTGGCCGGACTCCACGAACAGCGTCACGCCGGTCGTGTCGAAGCCGGTGAACGCGTTGATCGTGCCGCCGTAGCGGCGGACCTCCTGCTCGATCGTGCCGGGCTGACGGCTCGTCGTGCCCTTGAACAGCATGTGCTCGATGAAATGGGTGATGCCGGTGCCCACGTAACGGCCCTCGCCGCGCAGCCCGCCCTTGATGCGGGCTTCGATGGCGACGAGCGGCTGGCGATGGTCCTCCTCCCAGACGATCTGCAGGCCGTTGTCGAAGAGCTGTTGGCGGACCGAGGCGCGGGGGCGGGTCGTGTCGGCGTGAGCGTCAGGCATGCCTAGCAGCATCCGGCAGGCGACGGCCAGGCCGCACGCGAGGCCGCGGAGCCGTCTCCGTGCTCGCCGCATGGAGGGAGGGAGGCATGCGTCATCATGAGCGATCACGCGCAGAATGGTGACACCCTTTCGTGTCAACGGCGACGGGCGGGATGAGCACTCGGCGGGCTAGACGGAGCGGGCGCGGCGGCTGATGGCCTGCCGCAGCTCTCGGCGCTTGCGCTCGCTGGGCTTCTCGTAGTGCTTCTTCGCCTTGAGCGCTTTGAGGGTTCCCTCGCGCTCCAGCATGCGCTTAAAGCGCCTCAACGCCTTCTCGAGCGACTCATCGTCTCGGACTTCGACGCGTGGCATCGGCTCCCTTGGGTGGCAGTTCGACCATTATACGAAGGCGCGAGCGGGCTGTCAACCGCCGAGGAGGAACTCGAGCGGGACGATGATGGTCTTATTGGCCTCGGCGATCGAGGGCGGAAAGGGGGGGAACGGGGCTGCGGCTTTCACGATGCGCACCGCCACGTCGCGCAGCACGGCCGACGGCACGGACCGGTCGGCCGCGACCTGGACCCCCTGCACCGCGCCCGAGGCGGAGAGGACGAACGTGACGAAGATGAGCCCCTCGTCGAACTGCTCGTGCACCCAGGCCTGGTGGTTGGCGGTGCGCTGGATCTGCTCCCGGATCGCGCTGAAGTAGCTCAGCAGCACCGGATCGCCCCCGGCGGCGTCGATGAGGTTGGTCAGGTCGACCATGGCGGAGCGGTCCGGCATGATGTCGGCCAGCGCCTGGCCGGCGGTCAGCGAGGGACGATCGGGGATCCGAATCTGCGTCCGGTCGCTGGCCGGTGCCGGCGAGGGCGAGGAGGCGGTCTCCCGTTTCGTCCGTGCCAGCTGCTCCTGCAGCTGGCGCAGCGCCTCCTGCGCGGTGGGCTGCTCGTAGATGACCTCGAGCGGCTTGTGCGTCCGGGGCATGGGCAGCCAGGGGATGGAGAGGAACTGCCCGATGAGCAGGATCAGATGCGCGCCGAGCGACAGCGCGAAGGCGGCCATGAACACGCGGTCGGCCATCTCGTCCGGATCCAGCGGGCGGTGCGCGGCTTTCGGAGCGTGCGCCGGCTTCATCACACGCCCTCCGGCGGCCAGCCGTGCGCCCCGACCAGGGGCACGAAGACGCAGCTGGCGATCGCCTCGCGGCGGAGCCGCTGATCCTGCTTGTGGATGCGATGGAGCATCTGGTGCGCGGGGGGCCCGATCGGTATGACCATTCTGCCACGATCCGCCAGCTGGTCAAGCAGCGGTTGCGGCACATTGGGGGCTGCGGCGGTCACGAGGATCGCATCATAGGGCGCGTGCTCCGGCCAGCCAAGCGAGCCGTTGCTCGTGGCCAGGTGCACGTTGAGGTAGCCCAGCGCGGTGAGCCGCTCCTGCGCGGTGAGCAGGAGGTCGGGAATGCGCTCGACGGAGAAGACCTCCAGGGCCAGCTCGGCCAGGATCGCCGCCTGGTAGCCGGAGCCGGTGCCGACTTCCAGCACCCGTTCGTGGCCCTGGAGATTGAGCTGGGACGTCATGAGTGCTGCGATGTAGGGCTGGCTGATCGTCTGCCCCCCGCCGATCGGCAGCGGGTGGTCGGCGTACGCCTCCTCCCGCAGCTCCTCCGGAACGAACAGGTGCCGGGGCACTTTCCGGAACGCCGCCAGCAGCCGGGGATCGGTCAGGCCCCGGCGCCGGAGCTGCTCGTCCACCATCCGGGCGCGCAACGGTTCGAACGCCATGCCCTCACCGATGGATGACGAGGTGCCGCAGCACCAGCCCCAGGAACCGCAGCCCGTCCCACACGGGGTGAATGTGGCTCCGGTGCGCGGCCGGATAGATGCTGCGGACGGGCACCGAGACGATCTTCCAGCGCTGGGCGGTGGCGCCGAGCAGCAGCTCCGTTTCGATCTCGAACCGCTGCGCGCGCAGCGGCACCGCCTGCAGCACCTCCCTGCGGATGAACCGGAAACCACACTGGGAGTCCGGGATCGCCTGGCGGGCCATCGCGGAGATGATGGACGACATCAGCGCGTTCGTCACGCGCCGGCCGCGCGGCATGGCAGCCCCGTTCGCCATCCGGTTGCCAAGGACGATACCGGCGTGCTGGACCTCGCCCGCCCGGATGAGCGAGGCGATCTCGCCGGGGTCGTGCTGGCCGTCGCTGTCCATCGTCACGACGCCGTCGAAGGAGGAGCGCAGCGCGTACTGGAAGCCGGTGCGCAGCGCGGTCCCCTTCCCTTCGTTGCGCAGATGGCTGATGACCAGCGCCCCTTCCGCGGAGGCGACCGCGGCGGTCCGGTCCTGCGAGCCGTCATCGATGACCACGGGGGCCAGCCCCTGCGGCTTGATCTGCCGGATGAGCGGGCCGATCGTCCGTGCGGCGTTGAACGCCGGGATGATCACGCAGTAGCGCCCCTGCATCTTGAACGGTTTTACGTCACCGGTTGGAACATCAGCCATTGCGTCGGGACCTGTTGGATGTAGCGTTCCATGACCGCCGTATAGGCGCGCGTCAGCGCCTCGGCCGCGCCGGTCCGGCCTCCAAGCTGGTCCGGCCAGATCGGCGGCTCCACGCAGAGGCGGAACCGCCACAGCCCCTCGCGCAGCAGGAAGCTCGGCACGATGGGCGCGTGGCTGCGCAGGCTCAGGAGTGCCGGGCCCTCCGGCAGCGTCGCCCGGCGGCCGAAGAGCGTCAGCGACAGGCCATGCGCGCCGAACTCCCGGTCGCCCAGCAGCCCCACCAGCCCGCCCTGCCGCAGCCTCGCCAGGCTGCGCTGCGCTGCCCCCTCGCCGACGGCGATCACCTCCAGTGCGCAGCGCTGGCGCTGCCGGGTGAACAGCCCATCGAGCCGGGGGTCCGCGTGCCGCAGGGCCACGACGCTCATCGGGCCGGCCAGCCGGCGGATCGCGGCCGCCCCGAGCTCCCAATTGCCGAGGTGGCCGGTGAGGACGATCGTCCCGCGTCCATGCTGTTGCGCTTCGTCCAGATGGCCGCGCCCCTCCACCCGGACCGCTTCAAGGGCTTCCTCGCGCATCGTGAAGAACTCCACGAGGTACCGTCCGAAGTTGCGAAACACCTCGCGGCTCATCGCCCGCAGGGGTCGCGCGGCCGAGCCGGGGATGAGCGAGAGGTTGCCCTCCACCGCGGCGCGGTCGCGCGCTGACCACGCCCACCAGCCGTCCGCCAGATGCTCCGCCAGCCGCAGCGCCGTGCCGCGCGGCAGCCCTTCGCTGAGCCGCTGCGTGAGACGATACCGTACGTAGCCGAGCGACACGGTGCGCTGGCCTCACGCGGTCTGCAGGGCCTGGCGGCCTTCGATCGTTCCCCCTCGATCGGCCAGCTCGAACAACAGCTTCGCCAGATCCAGCGACGCGTTCGGGTGGGCGAGCTCCGCGCTGCGGCGCCGCAAGATCTCCAGGTACTCCGGGTTGTCGAGCACGTCGCGGATCGTCTGCCGGACGGTGTCCGGCGAGCCGGCCTGCACGGCCGCCCCCTGCGAGAGGAGGTAGCGGGCGTTGTACGCCTCCTGCCCCGGAATCGGGTTGACGATGACGAGCGGCAGCTGTTTCGCCAGCGCCTCCGAGGTGGTGAGTCCGCCGGGCTTGCTGATGAGCAGCGTGGCCAGGCTCATCAGCGTGGGGATCTCCCGGGTGTAGGCCAGCGCGAGCAGGCGATGGCGGAAGCGGCTGGCCGTCAACCACGAGAACAGCGAACGGTTCATGCCGGCCACGACGACGAACTGGCAGGGATGCGGCAGCCGGTCGAGGTTCAGCATGATCTCGCGCAGCTGCCCGAACCCGCCGCCGCCGCCCATGATCAGGAGGATCGGATGGCGCAGATCGAGGCCGAAGCGGCGGGCGGCCGCCGCGCGGTCGACCGGCTCCAGAAAGCGCAGGTCAATGGGAATGCCGAGCACCTTGACGCGGGACGCCTCCACCCCTTGCGTGAGGAACCGGCGCTTCACCTGTTCGGAGGGCACCACGTAGGCGTCGACCGTCTCGTGAAACCAGTAGAGGTGCGGGGCGTAGTCGGTCAGGACCCCGACGAGCGGAATCGGCAGGCCGTGGTGCTTCTTGAAGTCGGCGACGACACCGCACGGATAGGCCTGGGTGCAGACGATGGCGTCCGGCTTCACCCGCTCCAGCAGCGTCGAGAGCTTGCCCGCCTGGTAGCGGTTGAGCAGCGCGCGGAAGTACTCGACGCGCCGGTGCACGGCGGGGTTGTCGTAGAGGTACTCCCAGACGTCGGGCTGGTGGCGGATCAGCGAGGAGTACGTGCGGCCGATCGCCCAGCGCACGAAGCGGCTGGTGAAGTGGAACGCGTCGAGGTTGACGACCGTGCAGGAGGGATCGAGGTGGACGAGCGTCTGCTCGATGGCGCAGCCGGCGCGATGGTGGCCGGAGCCTGGAGTGATGTGCAGCACGAGGAATCGTCGTGCCATGATCAGTGTGGAGCCTGCGCTCCGCCGTGGCTAGTCGGCCATCTGCAGGACCCTCGCGATACGGCGCACCGCCTCGCGGAGACGGGGTTCCGGTTCCACCAGCGCGAACCGGACAAACCCCTCGCCATACTCCCCGAAGCCGCTGCCCGGCGAGACCACCACACCGGCCTCCTGGACCAGGAGGGTCGCGAATTCAAGCGAGGTCAGCGCGCTGAACTTGAGCGGGATCTTGGCCCAGACGTAAAACGTCGCTTTGGGCATGGGCACGTCCCACCCAATCCGCTTGAGGCCCTGCAAAAACGTGTCCCGGCGCCGATGGTACGTGGCCACCGCCTGGTGGACGTAGTCCTGCGGGCCGGCGAGCGCCTGGATCGCGGCCCACTGGACGGCGCGGAAAATCCCGAAATCGATGTAGCTCTTGGTCTTGGCGAGCGACGCCAGGATGTCCTGGTTGCCCACTCCGAAGCCCAGGCGCAGGCCGGGCAGGCTGTACGACTTCGAGAGGGTGTGGAACTCGACCGCCACCTCTTTGGCCCCCTCCACCTCGAGCACGCTGGGGGCGCGGAAGCCGTCGAAGGTGAAGTCGGAATAGGCGAAGTCGTGGACGACCATGATGCGGTGCTGCCGCGCCCACCGGACCACCTCTTTGAAGAACTTCAGGTCGGCCACGGCCGTGGTGGGGTTGTGCGGGTAGCTGATGAACAGCATCTTCGACTGCCGCAGGACGCTGCGCGGGATCGCGTGCAGATCCGGCAGGTAGTGGTTCTCCGGGTTGATCGGCAGGTTGTAGAGGATCCCGCCGGCCATGACCACCCCGTTGAAGTGCACCGGGTAGGTCGGGTTCGGCACCAGCGCGATGTCGTCGTGGTTCAGGAACGCCAGCGACAGGTGCGAGATCCCCTCCTTGGAGCCGATCAGCGGCAGCACCTCCCGGCCGGGGTCGAGGGGGACGCGGAACTTGCGGTGGTACCACTGCGCGATCGTCTCAACGAGCTTCGTCTCCACGTCGCCGCCCTTGCGGGAATACCGGTGGTTCTCCGCCTTCTTCACCTGCTTGGTGAGCTCGGCGACGACGTGCGCGGGCGGCGGCAGGTCGGGGTTGCCCATGCCCAGGTCGATGACGTTCACGCCGCGGGCTGTCGCCTGCGCCTTGAGCTCATCGAGGATCGTGAAGAGGTAGAGCGGCAGCCGCTTCAGCCGGTTCGCCTCGTGGAACAAGCACCGGTTGGTCCGCGCTCGCTCGCGCTTCGTCCGTTCCCGGAGCTGCTGCTGCACGCGCCGGATGGTCGGTGACGTCAGGGTTGGGCTCATGCGGGCATGGCTCCGTGCTGGACGGCGTCAATGGCATGGTATGAACTGCGGACGAACGGCCCGGCTTTCACCCACGCGAAGCCGGATTCGAGTGCGAGCTGTTCGTACAGGCGGAACCGCTGCGGGCTCACGAAGTCCATGACGGGCAGGTGCGCGGCGTCCGGGCGGAGGTACTGCCCGATCGTCAGGTGCGTCACGCCCGCGGCGCGCAGGTCGGTGAACGTCTGGAGCAGCTCGGCTTGGGTCTCGCCCAGCCCCACCATGAGGCTCGACTTGATCAGGCTGCCGGTGCCCAGGGCGGCGGCGGTCCGCAGTACCTCCAGCGACCGGGGGTAGCTGGCTTGGGGCCGCAGCAGCGGCGAGAGCCGCTCGACCGTCTCGACGTTGTGCGCGAACACCTCGGGATGGCCCTGCTCGAGGACCGTTCGGACGAGCAGCTCCCGGCCGTGGAAGTCCGGGACCAGCACCTCGACGGTGACGCCCGGGGTGGCGCGCCGGATCGCCGAGATGACCTCCACGAAGTGCGCAGCCCCCTCATCGCGCAGGTCATCGCGCGCGACGGAGGTGATCACCACGTGCTGCAACCCCAGCCGCCGCACCGCCTCAGCCACGCGCCGCGGCTCATCGGCTTCCACCGGCTCGGGCCGTCCGTGCTCCACGGCGCAGAAGCGGCAGCTACGCGTGCACCGGCTGCCGAGGATCATGAACGTCAGCTGCCGCTGCGACCAGCATTCGCGCAGGTTCGGACACCACGCGCTCTCACACACCGTCGCAAGGTTTAGATCGCTGACCAGGGTGCGAACTTCCCTCGCTACCCCGTCGGGCGAAAACGACTGTTTGAGCCAGTCAGGATACCTTCGCATCACCTGAGTGACCAGTGACGAGTGACCAGTGACGAGTGCAGTGCGCGGTGTTCGGCACTCGTCACTCGACACTCGCCACTAAGCGGATTCATGACACACTAACCTTTACGGTCTTCATCTTTTCAATGATGGCGTTGCCCATCTCCTTCGTCCCGACGGCGGTCGGGTCGTTGCGATCCGGTTTGAGGTCGTACGTGACCTGGCGCCCGTCTCGGAGGACCGCCGCCACGGCCGCATCGAGCCGCCGGGCGGCCTCGTGCTCGCCGAGGTGGTGCAGCAGCATAACGCCCGAGAGGATCATCGCGGTCGGGTTCACCTTGTTCTGCCCGGCGTACTTCGGCGCGCTGCCGTGGACCGCTTCAAAGACCGCCAGGCCGCCGTCGCCGATGTTAGCACCCGGCGCGACCCCCAGGCCGCCGATCAAGCCGGCGCACAGGTCCGAGAGGATGTCGCCGTAGAGGTTCGGCAGGACGAGCACGTCGAAGTCCTGCGGCTTCAGGACGAGCTGCATGCAGGTGGCGTCGACCAGCCGGTCCTCGAAGGCGAGGCGCCCTGCATACCGCTGGGCCGTGCGCCGGGCCGTCTCCATGAACAGCCCGTCGGTGAACTTCATGATGTTGGCCTTGTGCACCGCCGTCACCTTTTTGCGGCCGTGGGCGAGCGCGTACTCGAAGGCGAAGGTCGCGATCCGCTCGGTGGCGGTCCCGGAGATCGGCTTGATGCTGATGGCGGCGTCCGGCTGGATCGGCTGCTTGGACCAGTCCTGCAGTTGCCTGATCAACTCTCCGGTGCGCGGCTCGCCCGCCTTGAACTCGATGCCGGCGTATAGG
>JACQRE010000051.1 GCA_016206585.1 Candidatus Omnitrophota bacterium
GTGCGGGCTCATCCCACCACCTGCTTGTTGGCCGCAGGCCAGTTTCGCCTCGCTGGAGTGCTGTGGCGCCTCATGCGAGGCGAAACCGGCTGCCGTCGGCAGCCGCAAGCAGGTGGTGGGATCATTCCGGCTCCTTCCCGCCCAACCGGTCGAGCGTGCGACGCTGCTGCGACTGCTTGAGGAGTTTGGTGTTCTGCCGCAGCAGCCGCAGGCTCAACGACTGGACCTGCGCCCACCGCATGCTCACGGCGACGAGAATCAGCGCCAGCAGGCCGACCAGGATCCCCAGGGGCCAGAGGATGCGGTGCAGCACGCGCAGCGCCGACCCTTCGGGCTGGACCGCGACGACGCGCCAGCCGGTCGTCCCGATCGGACACACCCCGGCCAGCCACCGGTGCCCGCCGCGCCGGTCGGTGAACGCCAGCGAGGCGCCCTCGTCCGTCAGCGGGAGGGCGACGGGCGGCCAGTCCGAAACCACCCGGGGCTTGCCGGGCAGGATCTGGAACGGGAAGATCACCAGCTGGCTGTGATGATCCACGACGTACAGGAAGCCGTCGGGCTCCACCCGGATCTTCTGCAGCCAGGACTTCACCTCTTCCACCTGATGCTGGAACTGGAGTAGCCCGATCACCTCACCTTCGTCTAGGACGGGCCAGACGACCCCGACGACCTTTTCGATCAGCGGCCCTTCGCGCAGGTAGACGGCGGACACGTAGGGGTGCCAGCCGCCCTGCTGCGCGCCGAGGAACGGCTCGTCGTCCATCAGGGAGCGTCCGGCGAGCGCCGGCGACTCGGGCATGGAGGCCACCACCTGGCCCTCCGGCGTCATGACTAAGGCGGCCTCGACGCGTGGAGTGAAGGCGAGCGTCTGCTGCAGCCGCGGGGTTAGCTGCACGCGGTCGCGCCGCCGCATCGCCTGCCGGAACTCGGGCTGTGCCGCCAGCAGCTGCTCGAACCGGAAGCTCTCCGTCAGCGTTTCGTCGATGATCTCGGAGGCCAGGCGCGCGGTGACCTGGAGGTTCTTCAGGCTCTGTTCGCGCCAGAGCGAGACGTTCATGAGGTGGGTCAGGAAGAAGATGGCGGCGAGCGGCAGGACGACCAGCGCGAGCAGGAAGGTCAGCGGCCGTCGGTGGCCTTCCAGGATCCAGGAGGAGTAGGCGTCCGGCAGCGTCTGGGTGAACCACCTCCGCAGCGCGCTCATCCGGACGCTCCCCCGGCGGAGCGGGCGTTCGCCAGGCATTGCTGCACCCGGTCCAGGAGCGTGGGTGCTGTGAACGGCTTGCGGATCACCCCGCCGCTGAGGACGGCTACGGCATCCAGCCGCTTCTCCGTCTCACCCGTGAGCGATCCGGTCATCGCCAGGACTTTCAGCGACGGGCTCATGCGGCTGACGCGCTCGAGGAGCTCGAAGCCGTCCATCTCCGGCATCATGAGGTCGGTCAGCAGGAGGTCGTACGGCTCGCGCTGCAGCAGCTCCAGCGCGCGGCGGGCCGACGGGACGGCCGTCACGTCGTACGTCTCGCGCAGGATGCGCTCGCACAGCGTCCGGATCGGTGCATCATCGTCCACGATGAGCACCCGCGGCTTGCCGTTCTTCGCGCCTTCCGCGTGGGCCGCGTCGGGTGGCTGCAGCAGACGGTCCAGCCCATCGAGCAGCTGGGCCGGCAAGTACGGTTTCTCCAGGACCGCGACACCGCTCAGCGACGCGAGGGCCGCCTCCTGCGCCTCATCGAGCTCGACGCTGACGAGGAGGACCTTGAGCGCGGGGTGAGTGCTGCGCAGGCGCGCGACCATCTCGTGCCCGCCCACCCCGAGGATCGCCGCATCCAGCAGCAGCACCTCCACGCGGTCGCCGCATCGGCTCAGGACCTCGGGCGCCTTCGTGCCGTCGCAGGCATCCACGACCTCGTAGCCGGCCTCGCGCAGCACCTGCTCATCGAGCGCGCGCTGGCGGTGGTGGTCCTCGACCACCAGGACGCGGCTGGTGACCCGCCGCGCGCCGACGCGCGGAGCGTCCGGCATGAGCGGGATGGCTTCGGGCGCGGCGTGCTCGCGGGGAAAGTAGAGATGAAACGTCGTGCCCTGGCCCGGCGCGGTCTCCACGTGGATGAGCCCCTCGTGCTGCTTGACGAGCCCGTAGACGACCGCCAGTCCCAGGCCCGTCCCGCGGCCCAGCTTCTTCGTCGTGAAGAACGGCTCGAAGATGTGCGCGGCCACCGTGGGATCCATGCCGCTGCCCGTATCCTGAATCGACAGCTGCACGTGCTCGCCCTCCTTGGCGCACCAGGGGTGCTGCTCCTGGAACGCCACGTCGATCATGACCGCGCCGGTTCGGATCGTCAACGTGCCCTGTTTCTGCATGGAGTCGCGGGCATTGGCGCAGAGATTCATCAGGATCTGTTCCAGCCCGGTGGGATCCAGCCGCACGACCAGCGGGGCCGCCGACAGCTTGAGCTCCACGCGGATGCCTTCTCCGGTCAGCTGCTGGAGCAGCCGCCCCATCCCCCGGATGGTGCGGTTGATCTCGAAGAGCTTGGGCTGGAGCGGCTGGCGCCGGCTGAAGGCGAGGAGCTGGCGCACCATGCCGGAGGCGCTCTCCGCCGCGTGGACGATCTCCTGGAGATCGCTGAGGAGTGCCCGGTCGCGCTCCTGATAGCGCGAGCGGATCAGCCAGGCGAACCCGAGGATGACCTGGAGGAAGTTGTTGAAGTCGTGCGCGATCCCGCCGGCGAACCGGCCGATCGTTTCCATTTTCTGCGCCTGGCTCAGCTCTGCCTGCAGGCGCAGCCGCTCCTGCTCGGCGCGCTGCCGCTCCGTGATGTCGGCCCCGCAGATGAGGAACCCTTCCTCCCCCTCGCCGCGCATCGGCACGATCGTGATGCCCAGCAGCCCATCCATGCCGTCCACGCGCTTGAAGGGCACGTCATCCAACCGAACCGTCTTCTCCCGGCTGGCCGGATTGACGAGATACGCGAGGATCTGGGTCGGCTCCCAGCGGATGCCGCATTTGGCCAGCGGCCGGTTGAGCGCATCGCCCGCCGGGATCCCGAAGGTGGACTCCGCCACCGTGTTCCAATGGGTGATGAGGCCCTTCATGTTCACGCCGATGAGGATGGACGGGAGTGAGGCGAGGAGCTTTTCGGTCTGGGCGTGGGCGTTGCGCAGCTGCTCTTCGGAGCGCTTGCGCTCGATGGCGTACCGGACGGAGCGTCCCAGCAGGCCGCGGTAGACCTGGACGTAGCCCTTGACGAGGTAGTCCTGGGCGCCGTGCTGGAGCGCCTGGAGGGCCAGCGCGTCGTCGTCCGAGGCGGTCAGCACCACGATGGGGACGCGGGGAGCCTGCGCCCGGACCCGAGCGAGCGTCTCGATGCCCCTGCTGTCAGGCAGCTGAAGGTCCAGCAGGATCAGATCAAACGATGTCCGGCCGAGGTGACTGAGCCCCGCCGCGAGCTGGGGGGCATGGGTGAGGGTGAACGGGGCCTGAAACACCTCCGAGAACGCGTCCTGGAGGAGCCGGGCATCTTCGGGCGCATCTTCGATCAACAGGACGCGAATCCGTTGCTGGCTCATGGTCCCCCGTGATCCGGCGCGCCGCACGCGCCGGTACCGTCACGAATTGAGAGCTGATCAGCCGGTTCACGCGATCGGTCCTCTTCACTCAGACATATTGATAAGTATACCTACTGCCGATATCCGTTGTGTAGGGTTATGAACAATTATCTGAGATTGAGCGTTCATCAGTACCGGGCCATCTCCTGATCCACCTCGCCCGCCCAGGCGTCGATGCCGCCGCGCAGGTGCTTCAGCTTCTTGAACCCGAAGTGCTCCAGCGTCTTGATCGCCTGGAGGCTGCGCTGGCCATGGTGGCAGTAGGTGATGATCGTATCGGCCGTGTCGAGCTCGTTCGTCCGCACGTGCAGCTCAGACAGCGGAATGAGGGTGGACCCCTCAATCTTCACGATCTCGTACTCGTGGGGCTCCCGCACGTCCAGCAGGACGGCCTTCTTGTCGCGCTCCAGCAGCGCTTTGACCTCGGAGGGTCCCAGGTCGTACTCGCTGTGCGCCGTATCGGCTGGCTCGCCGCCGCGGCCCAGGCCGCAGAACTCGTCATAATCGATGAGCTCCTTCACGGTCGGATGGTCGCCGCACACCGGGCAGTCCGGGGCGCGCTTGAGCTTGACTTCCCGGAACTCCATCTTGAGCGCGTTGTAGAGGAGCAGCCGGCCGATGAGCGGCTGCCCGTTGCCGATGATCAGCTTGACCGCCTCGGTCGCCTGGATGACCCCGATAATCCCCGGTAGCACGCCCAGCACCCCGCCCTCGGCGCAGCTGGGGACCATGCCGGGAGGCGGAGGCTCCGGGTAGAGGCACCGGTAGCAGGGCCCCTTGAATGGAGCGAAGACCGTCGCCTGGCCGTCGAACCGGAAGATCGAGCCGTAGATGTTGGGCTTCTTCTGGAAGACGCAGGCGTCGTTCACGAGGTAGCGGGTCGGGAAGTTGTCGGTGCCGTCGATCACCACGTCGTAGCCCTTGATCAACTCCATGATGTTGCCGCGGGAGATCTTCGTGTTGAACGTCGTGACCTCCACGTCGGGGTTGACCGCGAGGATCCGCTCCTTGGCCGAGTCGACCTTGAGGCGGCCGACGTCCTCCGTCCGGTGGATGATCTGCCGCTGCAGGTTGGTGAAATCGACCACGTCGAAGTCCAC
>JACQRE010000053.1 GCA_016206585.1 Candidatus Omnitrophota bacterium
CGCCCCCCAGGTCACGTGGGGCACCAACCCCGGGATGGTGGTGGACGTCACGGGCCGCGTGCCCGAGCCCGGCCAGGTGCCGGGCTACAGCCGCCGCGACGTGGAGCAAGCACTCGCGTACATGGGGCTGTCCCCCGGCACGCCGATGACCTCCATCCCCGTCGACACCGTGTTCATCGGCAGCTGCACTAACGCGCGAATCGAGGACCTGCGCATCGCCGCGCGCGTACTGAAGGGGCGTCAGGTCGCTGCCAACGTGCGCGTGCTCGTCGTGCCGGGCTCGCAGCAGGTGCGCGCGCAGGCGGAGGCGGAGGGGTTGGACGCGGTCTTCGCGGCATCCGGGTGCGAGTGGCGGCAGTCCGGCTGCAGCATGTGCCTGGGGATGAACCCGGATCAGCTGAAGCCGGGTGAGCGGTGCGCCTCGACGTCGAACCGCAACTTCGAGGGCCGGCAGGGCCAGGGCGGGCGGACCCACCTGGTGAGCCCGCAGATGGCCGCGGCGACCGCGGTCGCCGGCCACTTCGTCGACATCAGAATGTGGAATTGAGATGACGCCGTTTCAAACGCACAGAGGGTTGGTGGCGACGCTGGATCGCGCCAACGTGGACACCGACCAGATCATCCCGAAGCAGTTCCTCAAGGCGATCGGGCGGACGGGATTCGGCCAGCACCTGTTCCACGACTGGCGCGTCCTCGCTGACGGGAAACCGAATCCCGACTTCCCTCTCAACGCCGAGCGGTTCACGGGTGCGTCGATCCTCGTCGCGCGCAACAACTTCGGCTGCGGCTCCAGCCGCGAGCACGCGGTGTGGGCGATCCACCAGCACGGGTTCCAGGTGGTCATCGCCCCCTGGCAGGATCGCGGCGGGACGCGCGTGCCCGCCTTCGCGGACATCTTCCGGAACAACTGCGGGAAGAACGGCCTCCTGACGGTGGAGCTCACCGAACCGGAGGTGGAGGAGATCTTCCAGATGGTGGGGCGCTACGCAGGGCTCGAGGCGACGGCCGACCTCGACCGGCAGCGCGTCACGCTGCATCTGCCGGAAGAGATCGCCTTTCACTTCGAGATCGACCCTGCCGTCAAGACCCGCCTCATCCATGGGCTCGACGACATCGGGATCACGCTGAAGCACGAGGACGCCCTGCGCGCCTTCGAGGCGAGGCACGATGCCCAACTACAACACCACAGAAACACAGAAGAAACGCCACAGAGACACAGAGAAAACCGATAAGCGTTCTCTGTGCTTCTGTGGCTTTCTGTGTCTCTGTGGTGTTAGTTTTCCTTGCGGAAGTCGCCGCCGGCCCAGCCGATCACCAGCAGCCCGCCGATCATTGCCGCGCAGGCGATCAGGATGCTTGCCACTTCAGTCATCACGCGTCTCCTGCAGTTGCCGGTACCGGAAACAGCGCACCAGGTGATCGTTGACCATGCCCGTCGCCTGCATGTGCGCATAGCAGATCGTCGAGCCGACGAACCGGAAGCCGCGCTCGCGCAGGGCCCGGCTCATCGCGTCCGACTCCGGGCTCGTGGCCGGCAGCTCCTGGATCCTCCGCCAGGCGTTGAGGATCGGCCGGCCGCCCACGAATTGCCACATGAACCGCTCGAAGCGGCCGAACTCCCGCTGCACGGCCAGGAACGCGGCGGCGTTGCTGACCGCGGCCTCGATCTTCTGCCGGTTGCGGATGATGCCGGGGTCGCGCAGGAGCTCGCGGATCTTGGCCGGACGGTAGCGCGCGATTTTCTTGGGGTCGAACCGGTCGAACGCCCGGCGGAAGTGCTCCCGCTTGCGCAGCACGATCCGCCAGCTCAACCCCGCCTGCATCCCCTCGAGGACCAGGAACTCGAACAGCTTCCCGTCATGGTGGAGCGGCACCCCCCACTCGGCATCGTGGTAGGTCTGCATCAGTGGGTCGCCGTCGCCCCAGCAGCGCGTCATCATGCCCGTTATGATAAGCCCGCCGTCCGCCGCAATCAATCCCCGCCGAACCCCTGCGCTCCGAACGCCTCCGAGAGGAACCGGAGCGCGCCCGGCGTGAGCGCATCCGCCTGGGGGCTCGCCCGGCCCTGCGTCCATAGGGCATGCGCCTCCGCCGCCCGGCCCGCCATGCACAGCGTCAAGAGGCGGTGCGCGAGCACGATGGGGTGGTCGAGCCCCTGCGCCTGGCTCTCCCGGAAATAGTCCGCCGCCCGCGGGTAATCCCGATCCGCCATCGCGCGGGCGCCGAGATGGTAGGAGAGCTCGCCGCTGCGCCGTCCTGCGGCTTCCGCCGCGCCGGCGGCGCGCTGCTGATCCGGCCCGCTGCCCAGCAGCCACAGCGGCAGCGTGCGCAGCGAGGAGCGGGTCAGCACCCGATGCAACGCGCGCAGGATCGTCTCCTGGTCGGGCGACGTCTCGAGGCCTCGCCAGGTGATGAGGCCCTGCGTCGCGAAGAACGGCGCGCTGGCCTGCCGCATCGACGGCGGCCAGAGCCGGGTGATGAGTTCGCTGTGGAGGAACCGCTCCCGGGCGGCCACGGCCTGCAGCCATGGCAGGTACACCGGGGTGGCCTGATCGGGCAGCACCGGCGTGTCGGTCAGCCGTTTTGGACGGTCGTCGTGCAACGGCAGGGTATTGCGGGTCCGGTCGCGCAGGACATCCGCATCCGCCAGGAACAGCGCGCCGAGCTGCTCCGGCAGCTCAAGCCCCACCGCGCGCAGCTCAGCACCCGCCGCCGGATCGCGCCACTGCCGCGTGAACGCCTCCTCGGACACCGGTCCCCGTGCGGCGCGCGACCCCATCATGATCAGATCGAGCCGGTTGCCGTGCCAGAGCGAGCAGTCCGCAAACACGTCGCAGAACGCGCGGAGGATGGCGGCCGCGTCCCGCTCCAGCAGCCCGTGCGCGGGCAGCCAGTACGTCGCGATGCCCCCGTCGGCCAGCCGGTCCCGGATCAGCGCGAAGTGTTCCCGCGTGTAGAGGCTGACCACCCCGGCGTTCTTGGGCGGCGGCGGCTCGCCGGTGATGAGATCGAACCGCTCGCCGGTCGTCTGCAGGAAGTGGCGGCCGTCCTCCACGTGGACGCGGACCCGCGGGTCGTTGAGCGGATCGTCCTCCGGATGCGGATGGACGAGGCGGCTCAGCTCCAGGAGATCCCGGGAGATGTCGACGACGTCGATCCGCTCGAGCGACCGCGTCTGGACCAGCGCCCTCGCGGTGTTGCCGACCCCGTAGCTGATGAGCAGCGCGCGGCGGGGTGCCGGATGGATCGCGACGGGCAGGTAGACGAAGAGCTCCATGTACCGCCGCGCCCCGGACCCCGTGCTGGACATCGTGTTGCTGTCGGTCATCAACCGGAAGTAGCCCGGCTCGCCGAACCAGTCCCGGCGCAGCAGCATGGCCGTCTCGGTCAACCCCTCGCGGATGGCAACCGGCAGCAGCGGCTCCGCGGCGGCCATCGGCTGAAGCCGGTGGCGCCAGATGCCCTGCTCTACAAAGCCGTCCGGGACGACCACTAGGGATCCCGCCAGCGCGACCGCCGTCAGAAGCAGGCCCGCCCGCCCCTGCCACGTGGAGGGACGGAGGCCGGCGAGCAGCAACCCCACGGCCACCACGCCGTAGCCCGACGCGAGCAGCCGGATCGATCCCTCCACGCCCAGCCGCGGCAGCAGCAGGAACGCCGCGCCCAACGACCCGAGCATCGCTCCGGTCGTATTCGCCAGCGTGAGCAGCCCCGCGGACCGCGCGGCCTGGGGCTGTTCGCGATCCAGCGCCTCGCCCAGCAGCGTAAAGAGCGCGCCCGAGAGCAGCGCACCCGGCGCCATCAGCGCACTACTCAGCGCGACCGCCTGGTCCCATCGCCAGACCGTCGGCCCTTCACAGCCGCGCAGGATCAGCTCGAACCCCGCATACGCGAGGAGGCCGATCAACCCGCTGCAGCACGCGATCGCCGGCAGATCGCGGATGGTCACCGGCCGGCGCGCCAGCACCCAGGAACCCGCCAACCCGCCCAGGCCGATTCCCGCCAGCACGATGCCCAGCATCATGGAGAAGACCAGGCTGTCGCCGCGCAGGAAGAGCCCGAGCAGCCGGAACCACACGACCTCCAGCGCCAACAGGATGCCGCCGGAGAGGGCGGCGGCCGCCAGCACCCCGACCGAGGTACTCGAGAGCCTGAATGGTGTGGACGGGATGTACGCCGGTTGGCCCTCGCGCTCCAGCGAGCGCGCCAGCCGGATCGCAATGGCCGCCGCCAGCCCGTTCATCAGCCCGGCGGCCAGCGCCGTCCCCCGGATGCCCAGCCACCCGATGAGCACCGCCTCGGCGGCGACGGTGCCCGCCACAGCCCCCAGCGTATTCCACCCGTAGAGCCGGCCGAGCAGCCGGCCGAACCCCGGCTCCCGGCGCCTCAACGCGTCGACGACGATGGGCAGTGTGGCCCCCATCGCCGTGGAGGGCAGCACGAGCAGCGCGAACGCGGTGAGGAACCGCAGCGTATTCAGCGCCAACGGCTGATCGTGGACCGATCGGAAGAGCGGGGCGAGGACCGGTGTCAGGTGCGGCAAGATCCAGGCGATGGCGATCCCGCTGACGCCGATGGCGCATTCCAGGAGGGCGTACCACCGCAGCGGCCGCGTCAGGCGATGGCCGAATCGCCCCATGAGCCCGCTGCCAACCGCCAGGCCGCCCATGAACGCAGCCAGCACGAGGCTCGAGGCCCACACCGAGTGTCCCACCGCCAACCCGGTCTGGTAGAACCACACGGTCTCGAACAGGAGCGCGGCAACCCCGGAGAGGAAGAGGGCGAGGCAGAGGCGGGCGGTCATCGGATGCAGAAAAACCGGCGACGAGATCCGTCGCCGGCTTGATCGAGTCGAGCCGCGCGAGGCGCTACGCCGCGCACTCGCCGGGGCCCATGCCGCCGAGCGTGAAGTCGGTCTCAGCCCCCCAATCACGGTAGGCGTCGGGCGACTCCGCGTAGGCCGGCAGCGTCGTGAACTCGGTGAGCGCTTGCTGCCAGTACGGCAGCCCCACGCGCGCGGCGAAGGTCCGGAACGACTCCTGCGGGCTCTGGCGGTCCGTGCGGTAGAGCGCAAGGATGCGCACCACCGCGTCGGGGATCCGGCGGGACGGCAGCTTCAGGATCGGCTTCCCGAACTCCGCCTTCCCTTCCTCCGTCATGCCGCCGAGCATCAACTGGAAGTGCGGGGCCAGATGGTCGTTGACCTTCTTCGCGCCGCCGAAGAAGCCGATGTCCGCGATGTGGTGCTGGCCGCAGGAGTTCGGGCAGCCGCTGACCTTGATGCGGATCGATTCGACGTCCTCGCCGGCGAGGCCGGCCTGTGTGATGCGCGCCTCGAGTGCGCGCGCGAGCCCGCGCGAGGCGGAGATCCCCAGCTGGCACGTCTCCGCGCCGGGGCACGAGGTCACGTCGGCCAGCCGCTCGGACTCGGTCTTCGACAGGCCCAGCGGCGCAAGCTCGCTGAAGAGCGACGCCACATGCTCGTTGCGGATCCACCGCAGCATGAGGTTCTGCGTGATGACGACGCGCAGCATCCCGCCGCAGTAGCGCCGGATGATCGCCGCGAGGCCGCGCATCTGCGCCGAGGAGATGTCGCCCAGTTGCAGCCGGATCGTCACGGCGGAGTAGCCGTCCTGCTTCTGGTTGATGACGTTCGTGAGCAGCCAGCGGGCGTACGTGCCGTTGACGTGCGCCGTCGTCGGGATATCCGTCGGAATGGGCGGCTGCTCATCCGTCTCCGTGACGTCCATCTCCGGATACGGATAGCGCGGCAGCTGCTCGCGCTCGGCGAACACGGCCTTCCGGAACGCGTCAGGGCCCAGCCGCTTCACGACGAATTTGATGCGCGCCTGCGCCTTGTTCTTGCGGTCGCCCAGCCGGTCATGGATGCGGACCGCCGCTTCGCAGGTGCGCAAGAACTCCGTCGCCGGCGTGAAGGGCTCCAGCAGGATCGCCTGCATGGGGGCCGCTCCCAGCCCGCCGCCGACGTAGACGCGGAAGCCCAGCACCGGCTTTCCGCCTTCCTGCCGGATCTCCGCCACCGCCCCGATGTCGTGGATCGCGGTCTTCGCATGGTCGGTGGGGCAGCCTTCGAGGGCGATTTTGAACTTGCGCGGCAGCTTCTGGCTCGCGGCGTTTCTGAGGAAGTGGCGGGTCACCGCCTCGGCGTGCGGGGTGACGTCGAACACCTCGCTGGGGCTCACCCCCGCGAGGGGACAGGCGGTGACGTTGCGCACGCTGTTGCCGCACGCCTCGCGCGTCGTCAGCCCGACGGCCGCGCACCGGGCCATGACGGCCGGGGCCTCGCGCGTCGGGATCCAGTAGAGCTGCATGTCCTGCCGCGTCGTGAGGAGGCCGATCCCCTTCGAGTAGCGTTCCGCCACGTCGGCGAGCGCCTCCAGCTGCTCGGCGGTGAGCTTGCCGGCCGGAATCTTGATCCGCATCATGTGGATGTCTTTCGTCGCGCGGATCCCGTAGGTGCCCATGTGCAGCCGGCGCGCCTTGAACTCATCCGGCGAGAGCTCTCCGACGAAATACCGCTCGACGAGGCCGCGGAACTCCTCGATCTCCTCCCGGCTCGCGTCCGGGCACTCCGCGAGGAACTCCTCCAGGCGTTTCGTCACCAGGTTGTCCGCCATCACGCGGCTCCTTGGAGGTCGCTGGGATCGCCGAGGATCAGAAACGGCTCGCCCCACTGCTGAGGATCTTCCATCCGCCACGGCCCCTGGACGGCCAGCGGCCGCAACCGCACGCCGGCATCGCCGCCGTGGAGGAGGAACGCCGTCCCGTCGCCGGAATCGTCGACCTTCTGCGCGTAGGCCGGGCAGGAGGTCCCGGCGGCAGTCCAGCCGGTCACGGCATACCACGCCGGCACGCCGGTCTGCCGCTCCAGGCGCACCGCCCCCACGGCCTGCGGGGCGTCCAGGTCATGGAAGACCCGCAGGTCCACGGGGGAGCAGTTGGGATTGTCCGCGATCTCGATGACGATCATGGCTGGTCCGTGGGGTGATTATAACACGCTATTATATGGCCGACGGGGCGGCTCCGCCAGCAGTATGTGCCGGCGGAGAGGGCGGAACGGGCTAGCCGGAAGCGCGGATGGACGGGGGCGCTGGAACGGTCGTCGCGTCGTAGGGCCACGCGGCGTAATCGGTGGTAAACGGGCACTCCAGGCGGTAGCAGCCCTCGTCTTTATCGAGGCAGTTGACGATCCGCCAGGCGCCATCCTCGTGATGCGCGGCGATGGCCGACACGGGCTTGCCGAGCGGCCTGCACTGGAC
>JACQRE010000054.1 GCA_016206585.1 Candidatus Omnitrophota bacterium
CCGACACATCCTCCAAAGTGCCGTTGAGGTTGGTCGAGGCGTTGGGCACGAATCCCTACCTGACCCTCACCGGTGCTGCTCGGCAGCTCAAGGTGGCGTTTACGACGGTCCAACGGGCAGCGGAGCGCTTGCAAAAACTTGGCATCGTCAAAGAAGTGAGCGGCCAGCAACGCAACCGGGTCTATTGTGCGACGGCGCTGCTGTCGATCCTTGAAGCGCCTGCGCAACTGTCACCGAACGCGTAGCTGATGCGCTTGCGCCGTTTTCTCCGGTAGACCACGAAGCGCGGGATGAGTAAGATCATATGAGGCGGCTGCTTGTGGGGCTCTTCCACGGGGAATTCCGGGGATACTGCATGGCTCGATGACGCCATGACGTTTGCGCTCACCAGCCCGGCGTTTGCGCAGGGGCAGCCGATTCCCGCGCGGTACACGTGCGATGGAGAGGATGTCTCCCCGCCGCTGGCGTGGACCGAGCCGCCCGCAGGGACCCAGAGCTTTGCGCTGATCAGCGACGATCCGGATGCGCCGGCCGGCACCTGGGTCCACTGGGTGCTCTACAACCTCCCGGTGGATGCGCGCACGCTCTCCGAAGGGGTGCCTCCAACCCCGGAGCTGCCCGACGGCGCCCGGCAGGGGGTGACCGACTTCCAGCGCCCCGGCTATGGCGGCCCATGCCCGCCCGGCGGCACGCACCGGTACTTCTTCAAGCTGTACGCGCTGAAGAGCCGGCTGGAGCTGCCGCCGCGCGCGACCAAAGTTCAGCTTGAAGCGGCCATGCAGGGTTGCATCCTGGGCATGACCGAGCTGATGGGCACCTACCGGCGCCGCCGCGCCTCATCCGGGGGCTCCCTTCACCAGCCATGATCGTGCTTGCGGTCGTGGATGATCTGCTGTTTCAGGCCAAGATCCGGGAGGCCGCCGCACCGCTCGGGATCGAGGTGCGGATCGCCAAGACCCTCGCCCAGGCGCAAGACGCCGGGGCAGATCCTGCCGTGGTGGTGGTGGACCTGAATGTGATGAGTGCTGATCCGCTCGAGGTGGTGCGCGCGCTGCGCGCGCACCACCCGGCGGTTGCGATCATCGGCTACGGTTCGCATGTCCAGGCCGAGCTGCTGGCCCAGGCCCGAGCGGCCGGCTGCACCACGGTCCTGCCGCGCTCGGCGTTTGTGCAGCAGTTATCCACGCTGCTCACTCCTGTCGATTCGGAGCATCGGGGCCACAGGGCAACCAGAAGGAGGGGTTCATGAGCGAAGAGCCAGGGGCGGTGCAGGGGGAGACGAAGGAGCAACGATTTCAGCGGCTGGCGGCCAAGCGGACCCAGGCGGCGCTGCAGAAGATCCGGTTGCTCGGCAACCTGACCAGCTCCAGCTACGCCTATACTCCGGAGCAGGCGGCGAAAGTCATCGGCGCCTTACGCGCGGCCGTGGATACGGTGGAAGCCAAGTTCAACCGGGTCCGCGGCACCCGAGCGCCGGAGACCTCCTTCACGTTGTGAAGGAGAAGACATGAAGGCAATCGCCGCAGGGGTTGGAGTGGTGCTTGGGGTGTGCGTGGTGGGCGTGCAGGCGGAAGCGTATTCGGCGTCGTATGACCAAAAAGTCACGCAGGGCAGGCAGATGATGGCCGGCAAGGTGACCATCCACGATGAGCTGTTTCGCATGGAAGCCACCGTGGACGGCCAAGCCACGGTGACCATCCGGAACGCCAGCGGGACCTATACGTATCTTCCCGCGGAAGGGATGGCGATGAAGATGGCGGGGTTGAATCCCTCCCAGCAGCCCGTCCAGCACGCGGAGAACTACCAGCAGTACCTCCACGCGCAGCACGCGGAGCGGATTGGCGCCGAGACGATTGACGGGCATCCCTGCGAGATCTACCGCTTCACCGACCCCACGATTCAGGGCACGATCACCGCGTGGGTGTGGATGGAGAAGTCATTTCCCCTCAAGACGGAAATCGATGGCCCGGACGGCAAGACGGTGGTGGAGTTGACGAATCTCCAGCTCGGCGTGGCCGTTCCCGAGACGGCGTTTCAGCTCCCGGCCGATGTGCAGGTGATGGATATGGGCTCCATGATGCACATGCGGTAAGCGAGGACCCAGGGGATTTTTGTTTGCGCCCTTGTCGTTTCCGGCCGCATCAGGCATAGTTCAAGTAATACCGGTCAAGGTGTGAGTGCGCGCTACGGCGCCGTGTGAGCCGGATCCCGCGGCACGTGTTTGGGATCAGCGGTTTCACAGGAGAACCGCCGGGCCACCCCACGAGGGGGAGGTCCGGCATTTTTGTTGGGTGACGATCCGCTGAGGAGCGATGTTCAGGAAACGACACGCCTCAAGCCGAATTGACGATCGCTACCAGGCGTTGCGGCTCGAAGGGCTGCGTCCCGCCGACCTCGTGAAGATGGAACCAGTGGCGGCCCGCCTGCGCCACTGGGCCTACGGCATCGCCTTCAGCGCGGCGATTGCGATTGCCGCCGCCTACCTGATCCGCGGCTGGAAGGATCCTGGAGCACTCCCGTGGGTCGCCGCGATCGGCCTCTCCGCCTTCCTCTGGTGTTACGCCCTGATGCAGGGCGCGCGCGCCCGGACGATCGTGGAGCGCGCCGGGACGGTGTTCTGGGCGAACGCCATCGTCGTCCTGCTGCTCACCACCGCCGTCATCACCAGCACCGGAGCCGGGGTCAGCCCCTTCTTCTGGCTGTACCTGGCGGTGATCATCGTCGAGGTGCTGGAGGACCGCCGGCGCGGGCTGGTGGCGGCGTGGGCCTCATGGGCCCTGTTCTCGGGGCTCGTGGTGACGCAGGGGTTCGGCTGGCTCACGCCGAAGCTGACCGGCACCATGGTGGAAGGCCACCCGCTGGGCATGCCGTGGCTCTTCCACACGCTGGGCATCGTGGTGTGGTATTTCGTCGTGGCGATCGCCGTGACGCGGGGCTTCCGGTGGTCCACCCAGCAGGCGCGCCACGTGCGCGAACAGCAGGACGCGGTCACGACGCAGACCCAGGAGCTGGAGGCTGAGCGCGCCAAGCTCCAGGCCGAACGGCAGGAGGCCGGGCAGCGCGTCCTCCAGCTGGACCAAGCCAAGCGGCAGCTCGAGGCGGAGCGCGAGAAGTGGGACCGGGAGAAGAAAACCTGGGATCTGGAGCGGGCCCAGCGCGCGCAGCAGCTCGCCGATCATGAAACCGACGTAGCCGAGCGCACGCGCAAGCTCGACGCGCACCAGACCCGGCTGCAGGCGATCCAGCAGCAGCTCGAGGAGCAGCGCGACGCCGCCGAGCAAGATCGGGCGCGGGCGATCAAGACGCTCGATGACCGCGAAGCCGCCCTGCGCGAGCGCGCGCAGGAGCTCGAAGAGGCGAAACGGAGCTTCGAGAGCCAGCGCACACAGACCACCCAATCGTTGACGCAGTTGGAAGAGACACTCCTCGCCAGCCTCAAGCGCATCGGCGATGAGACGGGACAGCTCGAGGCGCACCGGCGCGAGATCGAGGACGCCCAGCGCGCACTCGGCGGGCGCCAGACGGAGTGGGCCGCCCAGCAGACGCGTGAGGCCCAGGAGCTGGAGGTCCGCAAGGCCACGCTGGCCGGCGAGGAGCAGCGGATCCGCGAGGCGCGGGAGGCGCAGGAGTTGGAGACCGCACGGCTCGATGCGATCAAGGCGGAGCAGGAGCAGGGGCTGCGCCAGCGCCTGGAGGAATCCGACGCGGCCCAGCACGCCCGGCAGGAGGAGCAGCAGGCGTGGGAGGCGCGGTGCGCCCAGCGCGAGGCGCAGACGAAGAAACACGAGGAGATCCTCACCCAGCGGGAAGCCAAGCTCGAGGAGCGCCGGCAGCGGCTGGCGAGCGAGGCGGCGACCTTCGAGCAGATCCGCGATCAGCTCAAGAGCGGCGGGCGCGACATCGAGACGCGGATCGCCGAGCTCACCAAACAGCGGCAGGAGCTGGATGCCCAGCACCAGTTCGCCGAGCAGGAAACCCAGCGGTTGACCGGGGAGCTGCAGCAGCGCCAGCGCGCCCTGGAGGAGCAGCGGGAGCAGGTGGCCGCCCAGCGCGCCGAGCTGCAGGCCGAGCACGAGCGGCTGAGCGCGCAGGGGCAGCAGCTCGAAGCGCAGCGCCAGGCACTGGTGCAGGAGCAGGCGCAGTGGGAGCGACAGCGCCATGACGCGGCCAATGCGGTGCGCGCCCCGCAGGGCTTCTTCGCGCAGCAGGCGCGCCGCGCACTGCAGACCCAAGCCCAACGGCTGCGCGAGCAGGGACGGGAGCTGACCCAGACCCGCCGCGAGCTGGCCACCCATCAGCGGGAGGTCGAGCAGCTGGCCCTGACCATCAAGAAAGATCAGCACGCGTTCGAGCAGTCCCGGCAGCAGTTCGAGGCCGAGCGCACCCGCCTGATCCAGCAGCTGCGCCAACGGGAGACCGAGCTGGCCGAGCGGCTGCACGTCGTCGGAGAAACGGAGCGCCGCCTCCAGGAGGAGCGCGCCGTGCTCGAAAAGGCGCAGCGCCAGGCGGACGCGGACGCCGAGTCCCGGACCACTCAGCAGCACCAGCAGGTGCAGGCACAGGAGGAGGCGCTGGGTCGAGCCCGCGAGGCGTTCGACGCGGCCCAGCGCGCATGGGCCGAGGAGCGCCGCACGCAGGAGACGCAGTCCAAGCGCTGGCAGGAGACCCAGGCCGCGGCGGAAGCGGCGGCGGCCTCGCGCGAGCGCCGGCTGGCGGAGCAGGTGAAGGGATTGGAGGAGCAGCAGCACGTGTTCGACGCCCAGCGGAAGGACTGGGAGCGCATGCAGGGCCGCGCCGGAGAGGTCCTCGCGCAGGAAAATCAGAAACTCAGCCAGCGGGTGCAGCAGCTGGAGGAGCGGCAGCGGCAGTTCACGCAGCTGCAGCAGGAGCTGGCCGAGCAGCGCCGGCAGCTGGACGGCCGCCAGCGCGAGACGACCCAGGCCGTGTCGAAGCGGGAAGAAGAGCTGGCCGCGCGGCTGCAGCAGATCACCGCCCTGCAGCAGCACACCGAGCAGGAGCGCGCCGAGCTGGAGCGGGAGCGGCGCGCGCTGGAGACCGAGCGGCAGGAGCTGGGGGCGGAGCGGCAGCGGGTGGAGGCCAGCCACCAGCACGTCAACGAGGCCCGCCACCAATTGGCGGAAGCGTCCGTGATGCAGCCGCCGGACCGGTTCTCCGCGGAGACGCTCACGCTGCTGGCCAACGAATTCAACTCACCACTCGCCAGCCTGGAGACGCTGCTCTCCGGCCTCCTCGAGGGCGATCAAGGGAAGCTGCCGGCGGACGCCCAGGCGTCGATCCAGGAGCTGGTCAAGACGAACGGGCGGCTGCGCCGCGTCGTGCTCGACGTGCTGGACATCGCGCGCATTGAGCGCAAGCAGATGCCCGCCGCGATCCACACGATTCCGATTCAGCCGCTGCTGGAGCAGGCGGTGCAGGCGATCGCGCCGGAGATCACGCAGAAGGGGTTGTCGGTGAAGCGGGACAGCGCCGCCGAGGCGCTCTCCATCGCCGTCGATCCGGCCCTGGCCCAGCGCATCCTGAACGTCGTGCTGCGCAACGCGGTGCAGTACACGGAGCGCGGCACCATCACGATCGGCTGCACCGCCCAGCAGGACCGGGTGGCGGTGACGGTCGCGGACACCGGGGTCGGCATTCAGACCGCCCAGCTGGGCGAGCTGTTTGCGAAGCCGAAGCTGGGCACGCTCCTGCACGGCAAGGGGTTGAGCCTCTTTTTGGCGAGAAGCCTGGCCAAGCTCATGGGCAGCGATGTGACGCTGGTCTCCAGTGAGTTGGACACCGGCAGCACCTTCGCCGTGACGTTCCCGAAGGCTCCGCGGAGCGTGCCAGCACCTGAAGCCGCCGCCGACGTCCCCAAACCCGCCGCCGTCCCGGCGGCGGTCGCGGCTGGAGCGAAGAAGCGCTGATGCCAACCCTCTTACTGGTGACCCACGACGACGTGCTGGCCAACGCCTATCGGGCCCGGCTGATTCGCGAGGGGTTCACGGTGGAGCGCTGCCGCGGCGGCAACGACGCGCTCACCCTCGGCAGGCAGTGCCATCCGGACCTGCTGCTGCTGGACCTGGTCCTGCCGGGGATACACGGGTTGGATGTCCTGAAGTGGCTGACGGACGTGCCGGCCCTGGTGAAAGTGCCGGTGCTGCTGCTGACCGAGCATACCGTGGCCCCGGACATCCTGGAGGAGTGCCTGTTTTGGGGTGCGAAGGGTGCGATCCACAAAGATCTCGCATCGTTGGCCGACGTGGTCGCCCGGGTGCGCCGGCTGCTCCAGCCGCCTGCCCGTTCCGCCGCCACCGCCCCGGCTTCCACAGCCTCGTAGCCGAGAAAACCGCCCCCCGTCAGCGTCCGAGCAAGGTATACTATTCAGGCACGGCCAAACCCGCCATCACAGGAGGTGTCACATGGATGCGATCCTCAGCAAGGGGCAGGGAGTGAGTCTGATCACGCTCTTAGCCGCCTGTCTGCTCTCGATCCCGTCGCCGGCCGATGCGGCCATGATTGAGGGGGGCGCTCAGCCCCTGCGCAAGTTGAGCCGGGGATTGGCGAATACGGTGACCGGTGTCCTGGAGATCCCGATTACGATTTCGGCCGTGTCGCAGGAAGAGGGTCCGGTGGCCGGAATGTCGTGGGGGCTGTTCCTTGGGACCGGTGCCGCCCTTACGCGGACGGCGGTGGGGCTGATCGAGGTGTTCACCTTTCCGTTCCCGCTGCCCTCGACCGGCTACGCCCCGCTCCTGCGGCCCGAGTTCCTGCTGCAGCCGGGCGCTTTCAATCCAGCCTCCTATTAAGCCGCTTTTTTACTGCGCGTCCCCCCGAAAGAGGGTAAAATAATGTGCTTGCACCCTAGCCAGTCGCTAGGGCGGCAAGGGGTTACCGCTACTCGCCCTCTTTCCCATGCGATCCAGCCATAGCCAGCAGGCCCTCGGCCTGTACAATCCAGCCTACGAGCACGATGCCTGCGGCACCGGCTTCGTCGCCTCCATTGACGGGGTGGCCAGCCACGCCATCGTCCAGTCGGCGATCCAGTGCGTGTGCAACGTCACCCACCG
>JACQRE010000055.1 GCA_016206585.1 Candidatus Omnitrophota bacterium
GATCTCGAGGGCCCGGTTGGACATCTCCGCGTCGTTGGAGGCGACGGAGACGCTGCCGTCGTCCTCGATGTCGATGCTCGCCCCGGTCTCCTCGATGATCTTGCGGATGATGCGCCCGCCCGGGCCGATCACGTCGCGGATCTTCTCCGGGTTGATCTTGATCGTCGTGATCCGCGGCGCGTAGATCGACAGCTGCGGCCGCGGCCGGTCGATCGCCTTGGCCATCAGGTCGAGGACGGCCATCCGGGCGGGGTGCGACTGGGTGATGATCTTCTCGATGAGCGGCACGTCCAGCCCGTCGGAGAGCTTCACGTCCACCTGGAGGGCGGTCGTGCCCAGGCGCGTGCCGGCGATTTTGAAGTCCATGTCGCCGGCGTGGTCTTCGAGGCCGGAGATGTCGGTGAGGATCGCCGTGCGGGTCCCATCCTTGACCAGCCCCATCGCCACACCGCTGACGGCCGCCTTGATCGGGACCCCGGCATCCATCAAGGCCAGCGTCCCGGCGCACACCGTCGCCATGCTGGAGGAGCCGTTCGATTCGAGGATGTCCGAGACCACGCGGATCGTGTAGGGGAACTCGTCCTTGGAGGGGATCATCGGTTCGATCGCCCGCTCGCCCAGCGCGCCGTGGCCGATCTCCCGCCGACCCGTCCCCCGCAGCGGCCGCACCTCGTTGACGCTGAAGGGCGGGAAGTTGTAGTGAAGCATGAACCGCTTGTACGACTCGCCTTCGAGCGCTTCGATCAGCTGCTCGTCGTCGCTCGTGCCCAGCGTGGTGACGGAGAGGCTCTGCGTCTCCCCGCGGGTGAAGAGCCCGGAGCCGTGCGTGCGCGGCAGCACCCCCACCTCGCAGGTGATCTCGCGCAGGTCGGTGTAGCCCCGCCCGTCCATGCGGACCTTGCGGTCCAGGATCGCGCGCCGGGCCTCGTCGTGATCCACGATCTCGAAGGCCGCCGCCACCTCTTCAGGGGTAACCACGCCGTCCGCGGTGAGCTGCGTCGTCACCTCGGCGAGGACCGCCGCCAGCGCCTCATGCCGGTCGTGCTTCTTGCGTGGCTCGTTCACCTTCCCGAGCGGACGCAGCGCCAGCTTCCGGACGTGCTCGACGAGCTCGGGCTTCGGCTTGACGATCTGAAACGCGGCGGACTTCGGCTTGCCGGCCTTCGCCACCAGCTCTTCCTGCAGGGCGATCATCGTCTTGAGGTGCTGGCTGCCGAAGGCGATCGCCTCGATCAGCTGCTGCTCCGGCACCTCCTTGAGGCCCGCCTCGATCATCGTGATCCCATGCGTGGTGCCGGCGATGACCAAATCGATGGAGCTCTGCGTCAACTGTTGATAGGTCGGGTTGAGGGCGAGCTGGTTGCCGATCAGCCCGACGCGCAGCGCCCCGAGGGCATCGGGAAACGGGATGGTGGAAAGCCGCAGCGCGCAGGAGGCCCCCAGCACCGCCAGGACGTCCGGGTCGTACTCGCCGTCGGAGGAGAGGACCGCGGCCATGATCTGCAGCTCGTGGAGGAACCCGGTCGGAAACAGCGGGCGGATCGGCCGGTCGATCAGGCGGGAAGTGAGCGTCTCCTTCTCCGTCGGGCGGCCTTCGCGCTTGAAAAAGCCGCCGGGGATCTTGCCGGCGGCGTAGGTCTTCTCGCGGTAGTCGCAGGTGAGCGGGAGGATGCCGATCTTGGTGGACGGGCTGCTGCTGGCGACCGCCGTCACCAGGACGACGGTGCCGCCCTGCGTGACGACGACCGACCCATTGGCCTGCTTGGCCCAGGCGCCGGTTTCCAGCGTCAGGGTGGACGCGCCAAGCGAGGTGGAGACCCGGACGCTCATCCCACCACCTGCCGCGGCCTCGCCTTAGGCGAGACCTGGCCGAACACGAAATCCCACGCACCGGCCATGGCGGTGCTCCAGCAAGGGGCTAAGCGGTGACGAGCACCGCCAGCGGCAGGTGGTGGGATCATTTGCGCAGGTTGAGGGCGTCGAGGAGCGTGCGGTAGGTGTCCTCGTTGTGCCGCTTGAGGTATTCGAGGAGAGACCGGCGGCGGCTGACCATCTTCAGCAGGCCGTGCCGGGAGTTGAAGTCTTTCTTGTGGCTCTGGAAATGCGTGGAGAGCTGGTTGATCCGCTCCGTCAGGAGCGCCACCTGCACCTGGGGAGAGCCGGTGTCGGTCTGGTGGAGGCGGAATTTCCCGATGACGGACTGGCTGGGAGCCTCGGGCTGGCTGGAAACTTTAGGACTCATCACTCCTCACGTCGTCACACTCGTTTCGAAGTTTGTCCAGTATACGCCGGAATCCGTCGATCGTCAAGAACGCTGTAAAGACGGGGCGATCGCTGATCGTCGCTGATATCGGCGTTGATCAGCGTGCGGATCGGCGGTCATCAGCGGTGCTTGGACAATCGGACCGTCAGCCAAGGCGGCGCCTGTAAGCCGAGTTTTGTCCCTCGGGGTCTGACCCCAAAGAAGGGGGTCAGACCCCGAGATGATGGCCATCCATCTGGTCCCGGCGTTGCCGCCGGGATCCTGCGGCCTACCCTCCTGCCATCTGGGGTCAGACCCCTTGGGGTCTGACCCCAATACTCGGGCGGGCAGCCCGAAAGGCAAGTCGTTTGGCCTTGCTCCGCGTAGAGATTGCCGCGTTTCACCTCATCCCACCACTTGGTGGTGGGTGGACCTTCGGTCCACCCAAAGGATCGTACAACGATCCTGGCCGGCCGTTAGCCGGCTCCCACCAAGTGGTGGGACTACTCGTCTCTGTGGCTCTGATCCGACCCGGTGTGATCCGCCGGGTGCCTCGAGGTTATCGAGGTACGCTGCCCTGTGGAGCTCGGACTTTCCTCCCCGCCGACGTGCTGTGGCGGGGCGGCCATCCGGCTACCCCTCAGCTGACGGTCCGATTGTCAAAGAACGCTGATCAACGCTGATCTATACGCTGATCAACGCTGATCGACACGGTGATCGGCGGCTTGGCCGGCCAGGCGATCGGCCAGGCGGTTCTGCGTCCGCGGCACGTGCGTCACCGCGCACCGGTCAAACCCCTCGATCAGATGGGCCGCGAGGTCGTGCAAAATCCGCAGCTGCGGGTCGCGGACGCGGTACTGGCCGCTGAGCTGGCGTGCGAGCAGCTCGCTGTCGGTCTTCACCATCACCACCGCGTAACGCTCCCGCAGCGCATCCTGCAGCGCGTAGATCAGCGCGAGGTATTCGGCGACGTTGTTGGTGGTTTCGCCGAGGTACCTGGAGAGCTGCTTGACCGGCTTCGATCCGCCGTCAAAGAATGCCGCGCCGACCCCCGACGGTCCCGGATTGCCCCGGCTCGCCCCATCGATGTAGATCTCACAGCTTCGAGTGGGTGGCATCGAAGTACAGGATCCGGTTGCAGGCCTCGCAGGTGACCAGATCGGTGTTGAGGTGGACGAGGTTGATGACCTGGGGGGGCAGGCGCCGGTGGCAGCCGCCACAGGCATCGTTGAGCAGCGGCACCAGGGCGATCCCCTCCCGGATCCTGAGGATGCGCTCGTACAGCGACAGCGCCTTCGGCGGGACATCCGGCAGCAGCGTCTGGCGCTGCCGCTCCAGCCGTGCCACCTGCTCGCCGATCGCGGAGAGCTCCCCCTCGATGCGCTGCCGCTCCTGCGTCAGTCGCTCCTGGACCTCGGCGAGCCGGCGCTGCTGGGCCTGCCGCTCCTTCGCGGCCGCTTCGATGGCATCGAACTCCTTGAGGATGGCCTCCTCCAGCAGCGAGTTATCGGCCTTGAGCGCCTCGATCTCGTGCTGCATGGCCGAGTACTCCTTGTTCGTCTTGACCTGGAAGAGCTGGCCCTGCAGCTTCTTCACGCTCCCCTCTTTCCCCTGGAGCTCCACTTCCTTCTCTCTCTGGGCCAGCTGGACGGTCTTGAGCTTCGCGTCCGCCTCCTTGACGCGGGCCTCCTGGGCGGCGGCGTCCGCCTCGACCTGCTCGAGCTCGCGCGGCTTCTCGTCCTGCTGCCGCCGGAGCTCAAAGAGTTCGCTGTCGAGCGTCTGCAGCCGTTTCAATGTCTCGAGTTGCTCTGCCATGTCTCAGGATGGATCCCTGGGCGGTACAGGACACTGGGCGGTACAGGACTCGAACCTGTGACCTCATGC
>JACQRE010000056.1 GCA_016206585.1 Candidatus Omnitrophota bacterium
CATGTGGAACTCGCGGGAATCTCGTCGCGACACGTGGCGCCGACGCGGCGTTACGTCCGCGGTGCCCGCCACACGTGCGGGAAACACTCGACTTGCGCTCCGGCTCGCAGCGCTAGCGATTGCTGCGTTGGCCGTTACGCTCAGCGTGGGGCTGATCGCGACCGGACAGCTCACAGCGTTCAGTTACTGGCTGCTGCGGACATTCCCGGTGCTCGGGCGAATCGGACAACCATGAACGTGCGTATATAAGGGATCTGGCCGGAGGCGAAATGCACCAATGAATTTCTATGACCGCTGGGTCTTGCCCTGGCTGATTGAGCTTTGTATGCGCAACAAGGAGGCACGGCGCTACCGCGAGCTGATGATCCCGCTGGCGTCGGGCCGGGTGCTGGAGGTCGGTGTTGGATCGGGGCTCAACCTCCCGTTTTACGGCGCCGGGGTGCGCCATCTCTACGCCCTGGAGCCCTCGCCAGAGCTTCGCAAGATGGCGGGCCGGAGAACGAAGGGAAAACGATTTACGGTGGAGTTCCTGGACCGCTCGGCCGAGGACATTCCTCTCGATCGGGCCAGCGTGGACACGGTGGTGACGACTTGGACCTTGTGCACGATCCCCGACGCGGTCCGCGCCCTGGAAGAGATAAGGCGGGTGCTGAAGCCTGCCGGCGTGCTGTTGTTCGTCGAGCATGGGCTTGCCCCCGATCCCGGCGTCCGGGCATGGCAGCGCCGCCTCAACCCGCTCTGGAACCGCATCGGGGGCGGCTGCAATCTCGACCGCAAGATCGACGCATTGATCGCCGGCTCAGGGTTCCGGCTCGCCGAGCTTGAGACAGAGTACGCCAAGGGTTTGAAGCCCCTGAGCTTCACTTACAGTGGCCGCGCCGTTCCGGCGTGACTCACCAGGAGTTCGTTGGACTTGGCCCCGACAAACAAGGCAAATCCGGCTGCAGGAACCGGTTTGACGGAACTTGACCTTCCAGCGATTGGAACCTTTATCTTCGCCATGGACTCATACCTGCGAGGTGACGATATGAACGCATCAACTGAAACGAAAAACACGAACGAGATTTCCTTGACCAGGAGCGTCGTCGGCCTGCTCCGCTACTACCTCGGCGGACGCCGGGGGCTCATCGCGCTGACGGTGGCCGCCGTTGGAATGGGGCTCTATCTCAGCTGGGGTTGGCTGGTCGCCGCCGGCCTCGCTCCCCTGCTCCTCGCGCTCGCGCCGTGCGCCGCGATGTGCGCGCTGGGGCTGTGCATGAACAAGATGGGCAACAAGTCGGGCCCGACCCAGTCGGGATCGATCGATCAGGGCAGCGCCGGGACACCCCCTCTGCCCACGACCGCCGCCAAGACTCGAGACGAAGCGTAGAAGGGTCGGGAAAGGAGTCATCGAACCATGAACATCGGCACCATTGCCGAAAAGTCCGGCGTTCCCCCCAAGACGATCCGCTACTACGAGAGCATCGGGCTCGTCCGGCCGGCCGATCGGCGGCCGAACGGCTATCGGAGCTATACCCTGTTTGACATGCGCACGCTCAACTTCATCAAGCGGGCGCGCAGCCTGGGCTTTTCCGTCGAAGAAGTGCGCGACTTACTCGACCTCTGGCAGGACAAGTCGCGGACGAGCGCCGCCGTGAAGGCGCTGGCAGTCCGGCACGTTGAAGCGCTCGACCACAAGATCGAGGAACTGAAATCCATACGCAAGACGCTTGCGGACCTGGTCAAGCGTTGCCGCGGCGACGAGCGGCCCGACTGCCCGATTCTCGAGGATCTGGGACACGCGGCAGAAGGGGGGAAGTAGCGGCATACGCGCCGCGATTTACGCGGCTCACGCCGGAGTGCAGCACGATCTGGACGGCATCTTGAGCGCGCCTTCGGAGAAAGCGGGATGATCATGCGCAGAATCGTGCGAATGCTCGGACTGGCGACGGTCATATCGAGTCTCTTGGGATGCGCTGCCGTGCAGAAAATGGCAGGCATCTCGCCAGCCTTTGAAGTCTGGGTACCCGATCAGGGCTACGACAAGGTTCATATCTACGCGGTCACCGAGGGCGATGGCGAGGTGAGAATCGCCAAATCCGGCGAGGTCGCCCTGGCGCCGTCCGGCCCGCAGCCCACGGTGGCGCCGCACATCGTTCTCTTCGGTCCGGGCTACAAGCGGGCTTACGTGGCCGGGGTGCGCGCGGGCGGCATGTTCGTGGTGGACGCGGAAAAACGGACCGTGATCACCAAGGTCCCGACCGGCAAGGTGTCCCACGCGGCTACTCCCTCGTGGGACGGCTCCCGGATCTGGGTGGCGAACGTAGGCGACAACAACATCGTCGAAGTACTGGCGCAGGGGGACACCTATACCCGAGGCCGGACCATCGCCACGGACCCGCGTCCCTCATGCGCTTTCTGGTCCCGCGACGACAGCACCTTCTGGGTGGTGACGGGGGGGCCGCCAAAAGCGTCTCCGGATCAAGCCGGGACCATTACGGAGGTGGACGCCAAGTCGGGCAAGATCACCAAGGTCATCCAGCAGATCGGCCGGGACGGGTGCGCCGTGGTTCCCAGTCACGACGAGCGCTGGCTCTATGGCAGCTCTCCCACCCAGTTCACCGTGGCCGAGGCGAAAACCGGTCAGATCGTAAAGCGAATCAAGCCGAGCGGGGCGGATGGCCACGGGTTCATGTCTACGCCCGATGGGAAGCATATCCTGCTCGCTGTGCGACAGGCGGATGCAATAGACGTGCTCGATGCCCGCACGCACGAACGGATACGGACGGTTCCCGTGGGGAGCCGACCCGATCTGATCGACCTCAGTCCGAGCGGCCGCTATGCCTTTGTCAGCCTTCGCGGCAAGCCGGTGACCGGAGACCCGCATGCGCTGGCCGGCAAGGAGCCGGGTTTCGCCGTGGTGGACACGCAGTCCTGGAAAGTGGTGGCGAAGATCCGGGTGGAAGGCGAGCTGGCTGACATCCACGGCATCGCCACCCGGCCCAGCGGTTTCTGGGACTGGTATCGCGCACGCCGCTGACAAGTTCCGAGGCATGCCGGTTGGCCGCGCGGCTGCTGAAGGAGGGAAGCTATGGGCGTCACGCCGGATGTGAATCTCATCGACGAGGTGATCAGGCAGCGTCTCGACGAGATCTTGCCACGGAAGCTCGAGGAGAAGCTCGCCGAACTGCGGGCGGGCAAGACGCCTTCGATGACCCTTATCGCCACGAAGGGCACGCTCGATTGGGCTTATCCGCCGTTCATCCTGTCGTCCACTGCGGCCGCGCTCGGCTGGGAGGTGTCGGCCTTTTTCACCTTTTACGGACTGGAGTTGCTCAAAAAGGATCTGTCCGGACTGAAAGTGAGCCCCCTCGGCAATCCGGCGATGCCGATGAAAATGCCGTTCGGGCCCGAGTGGTTCAGGTCGCTTCGCTGGACCATCCCCAACGCCTTGCAGTCGCTGATGCCGGGCTTTGAGGCCATCGCCACCGCGATGATGAAGAAGACCATCAAGAACAAGGGCGTCGTCGAGATCGCCGAGCTGCGCGGCCTCGCCATCGAGTCGGGCGTCAACCTGATCGGTTGCCAGATGACGGTGGATCTCTTCGGCTACACGCGCAATGAATTCATTCCTGAAGTGAAGGAGTTCGTGGGCGCAGCGACCTTCCTGCCCATAGCCAGGGACGCTGACGTGAACTTGTTCATCTGATCGCACGGCGCGCGACGAAATTCTGATGGAATCGAGCCTTGAGCAATGGCGCACGATGTGGCCGTATGCGGTCCTCATGATTGTCATCGCTTCCTGGGTGTTGTACCACTTTCTCGCGCCGGCGAGCTGGCGCGACTGGGCAGGCGCCGGCGCCGTGCAGGCGTTCATCATCGCGCTTTATGCCGAGATGTACGGCTTCCCGCTCACCATTTATTTCCTGACGAGCGTATTGCCGCTCGACATCCCGCTCGTGCATGACAGCGGCCACCTCTGGGCGACTCTGCTGGGCTACGGCAGGGGCGGACAGATCACGGAGATGACGATCGGCTATGCGTTCATATTTATCGGCCTGATCCTCGTCATCCGGGGATGGGTCGCGGTCTATTTCGACGGCGACCGACTGCTCACCGAAGGTGTCTACGGGGTGGTCCGCCATCCTCAGTACACGGGAATTTTTCTCGTGGTGTTCGGGCAGCTGGTGCACTGGCCCACGATTCCGACCCTTATGCTCGCTCCGGTCATTGTGCTTGCCTACGCGCATCTCGCGCGCCGCGAGGAAGCACGCCTCGCCGAGCGTTTTGGCAATGCCTACGCCGAGTACCGGCAGCGCGTGCCGATGTTCTTCCCGCGGTGGGGGCAGCTTCGCCAGCTGATCGCGGTCTAGCACTTTGCGTTCATTCTCTTTTGCACTGGGCGTCGCCGCCGGTGCACTTGTGGCAGCGGTGCTGGTAGTGCTCGCTTTGTACCTCACTGGTGGCTCCACTCAATCTAGGTTCGGCTACGAAGGGACCAAGCTGGACGGCCGGGCACCCGACTTTCGCCTGGTAGACCAGAACGGGAACTCCGTGTCCCTCTCCGACTTCCGCGACAGGGTGGTGGTTCTCACGCTGCTGGATCCAGACTGCACTGACATTTGCCCCATCTACGCCCACCAGTACCGGCTCGCTTATAAGTCTTTGGGGGAACATGCGTCCAAAGTGGTGTTCCTAGCCTTCAATGCGAACGATGAGAAGACGTCGGTTGACGATGTGGCGGCGGCCACTAAGAAGTGGGGAATGGGCGAAATCCCGACCTGGCACTTCCTCACAGGCAGCCCCGAAACGCTGCAGGCCGTCTGGAAAGCCTATGGCCTCCTGGCATCGGGTCCACCAAAGCCCGACAAGCCGGATGAAAAGCAACATTCCCCTGCATTCTTTATGATCGACCAGGCTGGACAGCGACGGTGGTATTTCTCCACTAACTTCGAGGCCGCCCCGCCTGCGAGCGTGTTGATCGTGAAGCATGTCATGGCGCTCTTGGCTGAGGACAGCGCGCGCCGCTGAAATGCATGTATCCGATCCTTTTGCAGCTGGGGCATTTCGAACTCCGTTCCTACGGGGTTATCGTCGTCCTGTCTTTTCTGGCCGGACTTTGGTTAAGCAAGAAGGAGGCAGCCCGAAAAGGGCTCGATCCGGCGCTGATAGCCGACTTTTCCCTTTACGCCCTCTCGGTCAGTTCGCCTGCTTGGCCAATGGCGATAGCTACGGAAGACAGACGGACCTTCCCTGGGCAATTACCTATACCGATCCTCGTTCGCTGGCGCCTTTGAACGTTCCGCTTCATCCCGTGGAGATCTACGAGATGGGGACCTACTTTCTGGTGTTCCTCGTTGTATGGATGACGCGCACACCATCCAAAGTCGAAGGCCTCAGCTTCCTTACCTACGTGGCAGCATACGGAGTTGCGCGTTTCATGATGGAGTTTTTCCGCGGACATCCGGCCATTATTGCCTGGGGAATCCCTGCAGCACAGGTATTGAGTGCGGCCCTGATACTCGCGTCCTGCTTGGGTTTCTACCTGCTGGGAAAGAGTCGAAGCGAAAAATAGGATCGTGTCCGCCGTGAACGGGAAAGCTTCCACCTTTACCTTCCAGCTACTGGAACTCTTATCCTTGCCGCGGATTCCTACGTGAGAGGTAACCGTGAAACTACCGTTTGCCATCGCTTTGATCGCAGCGCTTGCCGGCGGAAATGCCTCGCTCTTCCCCGGACTAGCCTTGGCTCAAGCGGGCAAGCCCCAGCAGGACTCGAAAGCCGCCGGTTTCGCGAAGGCGGTGCTGGCGGCGAAGTTCGACTATCTGTCCAAGAACGGCAACTCTTCCTGTGCCGCCTCGTTCATCGCTTCCATCCCTGCGATGCCCGATGACGCCCGGCTGCGGGGTTCGTGCTGCAGCCCGATGAGCCTACACCGTTACGGCGAGCAGATCGAGGGCATCAGGAAGCTCAAGGCGGCCGACAGCCGGAGCCTCGCCGAGATCCCGGACGATCCCTACGACATCGAGGCCGGACTCGCGAAGAAGCTCCTGTCGTACTATGAAATGAAGCTCACGCGCGAGGAGCAGGCGCGCTACGACTACGCGATGAAAAATTCGCACGAGAAGGGACCCTGTTGCTGCCGCTGCTGGCGCTGGCAGGTCTACGGCGGGCTCGCCAAATTCCTCATCCGCAACCACGGATTCTCGGGCAAGCAGATCGCCCAGGTCTGGGATCTTTCCGATGGTTGCGGCGGCGAGGGAGACCATGTGCAACATTAATTACCGCAAGCGCAGAAAGACCATTGCATGAACGAGCGGCCTGTGACGATTCCCTCGTCCCCTTCCGTGGTACCAGTAGAGCATCGTCCTTCGTCGCACGGGTTTGACGACGCGGCGGCCGCCGAGCTCGAAATCGGCGTCGGCGGCATGACCTGCGCGGCTTGCAGTGCGCGGGTCGAGCGGGCGCTCGGCAAAGTGCCGGGGGTGTTGAGCGCGACGGTGAATCTCGCCACCGCGCGCGCAAGCCTGCGCTATTCTCCGGCGAGCACCACCACCGAAGACATCGCCCGCGCGATCGAGGAGGCGGGCTACGAGCCGCGGCTGCTCGAGGAAGAGGAACGCGACGCTGCCGAGGCGCGCGCCCGCGAGCGGGTACTGGCCGCCATTTGGCGCGACACCATCGCCGCGGCGGCGTTGACGCTGCCGCTCGTCGCGCTGTCGTTCGGCGCGATGTTCCTCCCGGCGCTCGACAGCACGCTCAAGGAGCTCGCCCCCCTGCCCGGCTTCTGGCAATGGGTGCAGTTTGCGCTCGGCACCGCGGTGATGTTCTGGCCCGGGAGGCGCTTCTTCCGTTCCGGCTGGATCGCCTACCGCCATCTTGCACCGGACATGAACAGCCTGGTCGCCACCGGCACCGGGGCGGCCTACCTCTACAGCGCCGTGGTCGTGATCGCGCCCGAGCTGCTTCCAACCGGCGCGCGTCACCTCTACTTCGAGGCGGCCGCCGTCATCATCACGCTCATTCTCCTCGGCAAGTACCTCGAGGAGGTCGCGAAGGGGCGCACCGGCGCGGCGATCCGGAAGCTCGTCGGGCTCCAGGCGAAGACCGCGCACGTCCTACGCGACGGCGAGGAACGGGAGCTGCCGATCCGGGAGGTCACGCGCGGCGATATCGTGATCGTGCGTCCCGGCGAGCGCGTTCCGGTGGACGGCGAGGTGCGCGCGGGCTCGAGCTACGTGGACGAGTCCCTGCTCACCGGCGAGCCGATGCCCGTCGCGAAGCGTCCCGGCGATCGGGCCGTAGGCGGCACAGTAAACCAGCACGGCGTGTTGCGCATCGAAGCGCGGCAGGTCGGAAGAGAAACAGTGCTCGCCCAGATCATTCGCATGGTGGAGCGGGCCCAGGGATCGAAGCTGCCGATCCAGCGGCTAGCGGATCAGGTGGTAAAGGTGTTCACGCCGATCGTGCTCGCGATCGCCGCCGCGAGCTTCGGCGTCTGGCTCGCCTTCGGACCCGCCCCGGCCATCACGGCTGCGCTCGTGAGCGCCGTCGCGGTGCTGGTCATCGCCTGCCCGTGCGCAATGGGCCTCGCGACGCCGGCGGCGATCATGGTCGGCACCGGCCGCGCGGCCGAGCTCGGCGTGTTGTTCCGCAAAGGCGAGGCGCTCGAGGCGCTGAGCCACGTTGACACGATCGTGCTCGACAAGACCGGGACGCTGACCGAGGGCAGGCCGCGCCTTACCGAGATCGAGCCGGCGGCCGGGCGCGACACGCGCGAAGTGCTGCGCGTTGCCGCCGCGGCCGAGGAGGCGAGCGAGCATCCGCTCGCGAAGGCGATCCTTGCCGCGGCCAGAGGGCGCGGGATCGAGTTCGACGCGGCGGAGTCCTTCGAGGCAATCCCCGGCTTCGGCGTGAAGGCAGTCGTGCGCGGGCGCAGCGTCTTGCTGGGCGCGGAGCGACTGCTCGCGAAAGAAGGACTCGCCCCGGGAGCGTTAGCCGCCCGCGCCGCGGCGCTTGCGAGCCAAGGCCGCACGCCGGTCTATCTCGCGGTGGACGGCGAAGTCCGGGGCGTGCTCGGCGTGGCGGACCCGCTCAAGGCCGAAGCCGCAGCGGTCGTAGCGGCGCTCAAGGCGCAAGGCCTGCGCGTCGTGATGATCACCGGCGACTCCCGGACGACCGCCGCGGCGATCGCGCGCGAAGCGGGGCTCGCCAGGTTCGAGGCCGAGGTACTGCCCTCCGGCAAGGCCGCGGCCGTGAAGCGCATGCAGAGCGAGGGGAGGAAGCTCGCGTTCGTGGGCGACGGCATCAATGACGCGCCCGCGCTCGCCCAAGCCGAAGTCGGGGTCGCCGTCGCCACTGGCGCGGATATCGCGATCGAGGCAGCCGACGTGACCCTCACGCGCGGCGATCTCACCGGGTTGCTCACCGCGCTCGAGGTCGCGCGCCGCACGATGCGCACGATCCGCGGCA
>JACQRE010000017.1 GCA_016206585.1 Candidatus Omnitrophota bacterium
CATCGCCTACGAGATCAACCCGTGGATGAGCCTCAAGCGGCAGGCGAACCGGGCCCGTGCGCTGGCGCAATGGACCCAGCTCCACCGGATCCTGACGCAGCGGCTGGGCGCTCGGGTGAAGCGGCTGCCTCCGCGCCCCGGGGTGCCCGATCTGGTCTTCACCGCCAATGCCGGGCTGGTGCGCGGCAGGACCATCATCCGGAGCAACTTCCGCCACCCGGAGCGCCAGCGGGAGGAGCCAATCATCGAGCGGTACTTCCGGCGGGCGGGGTTTCGGATCGTGCGGCTGCCGGCGCGCTACGATTTTGAGGGTGAGGGCGACGCCTTGTGGATGGGCCGCACGCTGGTCTTCGGGTTCCGGTTCCGGTCGGATGCGCCGACGCACGAGACGCTCTCGCGCCTCCTAGGTGCCCGTGTGCTGCCGGTGGAGCTGGCGGACCGGCGGTTCTACCACCTCGACACGTGCTTCTGCCCGATCAGCGACACGGCGGCGCTGTGGTTCCCGAAGGCGTTTGACCGCTACGGCCGGCGGGTGCTGGAGAGCGTGGCGGAGGAGCTGATCGATGTGCGTGAGGCGGATGCGGCGCGGTTCGTGTGCAACGCGATCCCGGTCGGCCGCACGCTCGTGATGCAGGCGGGGAGCTCCGCGTCACTGCGGCGGCGGCTGGCGCGCCGGGGCTTCGAGGTGGCGGGCGTGGACCTCTCAGAGTTCCTGAAGGCGGGCGGGTCGGCGAAGTGCCTGGTGCTGCGGCTCTAGAGCTCTGGACTACGTGCCCCGCTTCGAGGCGGTGGCCAGCAGTTTCTGCAGATCGCTCTCGAGATCCATGTTCCCTTCCGTGACCGACCCCGAGAACGTCTTCGCCACCACCCCGTTCGCGTCGATCAGGTAGTAGGCGGGCACCCCCTGCGCCTCGTAGAGCTCGGGCAGCGTGGCGTTGGGGCTGGCGGGGTCCTGGTAGGCGGCCACGACCGGGTACGGCAGTTGCTGGTCCTTCATGAACTGGGCGAGCTTGCTGACGTCCTGGTCGAGGCTGACGGTCACGATGCGCAGCCCCTTGCCCTGATACCGGGCGAAGAGGTCTTTCATCAGCGGCACGTCCGACCGGCAGTGCGGGCACCAGCTCGCCCAGAAGTGGACGAGGGTCGCTTCCCCCTGCTCCGCGCCCAGCGTCTGGGTGGTCCCGTTGAGGTCGACGGCGGAGAAGGCCGGTGCCGTGGCACCCGTCGTCACCGGAGGCGGCAGGGTCTGCCCGTCCACCGCAGCGACGGATGACCGCGACAAGCCGATGACGATGCGATCGCCGTCCCGCCCGAGAATGGATCCGGCGAACTCGGTGCCGTCCTGCAATTTGATCTGCTCAGCCGACGCCAGTCCGCTCGCACCAAGCCCTCCGAGCAGGATCGCCCCGATCAGCCGCTCCAACCGCATTAACGCCTCCTGTGGTGTGTCGATTCAGTAGTACAAGAACCGGTTCAAGTATAACTGATCGCGCTCATCGTCCGAAGTAGGCGGGCTCCCTGCCCTGTTTCCACTTGATGTTGCAGCCAATGCTCGGCTGCTGATCCGGCTTGACGGGGCGGCCGGCCAGGGCGGCGTCGAGTGCTGCGCGCAGGTCGCGGCCGGTCACCGGCTTGCCGTTGCCCGGGCGGCTGTCGTCGAGCTGGCCGCGGTAGATCAAGATCCGGTTCGCGTCAAAGAGGAAGAAGTCCGGCGTGCAGGCGGCCGTGTAGGCCTGGGCCACCGCCTGCGACTCGTCGTAGCACAACGGGAACACGAACCCTTCCGCCTGGGCCATCGCCTTGAGCGGCTGCGGCGCGTCGTCCGGGTAGTGGACCGCGTCGTTCGAGCTGATCGCCACGATCCCGACGTCCTTGCCGGCGTAGTCCGTGCCCAGCCGGGCGAGCTGCGCTTTCACGTGCTGGACGTAGGGGCAGTGGCGGCAGATGAACATGACGAGCAGTGCCCGCTTCCCCGCGAAGGTCGAGAGCGAGATCGTCTTGCCGGTGACCACCTCCGGCAGCGCGAAGTCCGGCGCCGTGGTGCCCAGCGCGAGCATCGTGGAGGGGGTCAACGCCATTGAGCGGGTTCCTTAGACCAGCAACTGGTTGATTTTGGCGGCGAGGATGAAGTCGTTTTCCGAGAGGCCGCCGATCGCGTGGGTCGACAACTCGATGGTGAGTGTCCGGTAGTTGGTCAGGTGCAGATCGGGGTGGTGGTCTTCCGCCTCGGCGATGGGCGCGATGCGCTGGATCAGAGCCACCGCGCCCAGGAAGTCCTTGCACTTCACCGCCTTCCGGATCGCGTGGCCCTCCACCAGCTCCCACCCTTCGACGTCGCGCAGCAGCGCCTGGGCCGCGCTCACCGGCAGCGCGGTTGCCCCGCCCTCACAGGGCTTGCACTGGCGTTGGGCGAGCGGCGGCCGGTCCATGCTGCATCACCCGCGCTCGACGCTGATCACGCGGTAGGGCACCGTGGCTTTCGGCAGGTTCAGCAGGAATTTGTCGCCCGGCTTCTTCCCCAGGACGCTCTTGCCCAGCGGCGAGGCGTTGGTGAGCTTGCCGTGCTGCGGATCGGCTTCTTCCGGCCCCACCAGGACGTAGCTGAACCGCTCTTTGGTCTGCTGGTCTTCCAGCGTCACCTTGACGCCAACGCGCACTTCCCCGCTTTTGACCTCCAGGTCGTCGATGATCTGGACATGGGTGAGCTTCCCGTCCAGCTCGGCCAGCCGCTTGGCGACGTGCTGCAGCCGCTCGCGCGCCGCGTGGTACTCGGCGTTCTCGCGCAAATCGCCCATCGCCGCGGCCTTACTCACCTCTTCGGTCAGCTCCCGCTTCTGTCGGAGGAGCGCTGTGTGCTCGGCCTGGAGCTTGACGAGCCCGGCTTTCGTGAGGTAGGTCTCACCCATCAGGCTGACCACACCACAGCATCAGAGATGAAAACACCACAGAGACACAGAGCACTGCACCATTCGATAAGCACGTATCTGTGGTTCTGTGGTGTCGGGTTACTTCTTCCACGTGCGCTTGGCGGCCGGCTTCGACGGCGCCTGGGCCGCACCCGGCTCGGCGGTGGGCACTTCCCAGGCGGAGGGGGAGGAGGCGGCGTCATCCGCCGGCATGGTCTCCGACATCTGGTGGGCGCTCACGTCGAGGCAATTCTCATAGGAGTCCGAGACCGGAAATCCGTTGAAGCCCGGCACCCAGCACGTCACGAGATCGACAGCCCCCGAGCCCAACCGCAAGACGCCGCACCCGAGCCCTTTGCCCAAGCCGCTCAGCGTTCCGACGAGCGGCGGGCCGGCCTTGGTGTCGTTGACGACGTTGACGATGACATCGACTGGGCTCGTCACCACGTTCAGCGCCCCGCGCCCGATCATCCCGCCGAGCTTCCGGCCGTACTGCGGCGACTCGGCCGCCTCATGGGCCTTGGTGCGCGCCGCCCACGCCGGCTGGCTTCCCACGACGAGCAATCCCACGACGAGCCAGGCCATTCGTCTCATGCATCCCTCCATGGGTTTCAACTGAATCGTGGTGGCAGTCTAACGCGAACGCCGACGGGTGTCAACCGATCCCGGCTGCCGCTTCCGGCTCGCCCTCGCCACGGCCACAGCGATCCCTCCCACGAGCGTGAACGGCACCAGGAGCAGCAGCCCGATGCTGAGCGCATAGCCTTTGGAGGTGGCGAGCTTCTCGACCAGCTGCCCCGGATCGAAGAGGGCTTCTTTGCATCCCGGACACGCGTGGGCGACCGCGGGCGCCAGCAGCGTCACCAACCCGATCAGCAGAATGATCGCGCCCGCTGGGACGCAGTTCGGAGTTCGGAGTTCGGAGTTCGGAGTAACGGCGTAATGGGCATTGAATTCCGCACTCCGCACTCCGCACTCCGCACTCTGTCTCATTGTGGCAGGTGGTACAGCATCCAGTACACGACCACGCCGGTGACGGAGACGTAAAACCAGAGCGGCAGCGTCCACCGCGCGATCGCGCGGTGCGCGTCGAAGCGCTGCCGCGCCGCCAGGAAGACGGTCCGCGCGGCGAGCGGGACGATGGCGACCGCCAGCACCGTGTGCGAGATCAAGATGGTGAAATAGACCGGGCGGATCCACCCGCCGCCGGCGAACCGGACCGACCCGACCTGCGCGTGATAGGTGAGGTAGGAGGCTAGAAACGCCGTCGAAACCCCCAACGCGCCGAGCATGAAGACCCGGTGCACCGCGACCTGCTTGGCCCGGATCGCCAGAAATCCCAACACCAGCAAGAGCGCGCTGGCCCCATTCAGCGCGGCGTTGAGGTGTGGCAGCGCGGCGACGTCCATGGCCCTACAGGGTCAGCTGGTCTGGCGGATTCCGGAGCAGCGTGTGCACATCATGGAACAGCCGCTCCATCGCCCCGGCATCCGTGGCATCGTAATAGCCGCGGATGCGGCGCTGCTGGTCCACCAACACCAGCCGCACGCTGTGCGTGATGGGCTCCTCCGCGGTCCCGTCCTCCCCGACCCCCAGCCGGAAGCCGGTTCGGGCCAGCGTCCAGAGCGCGTCCTGATCGCCCGTGACGAACCGCCATTGCGCCGCCGGGGCCCCGTAGCGCTTGGCGTACGCCGCCAGGATCTGCGGGGTGTCATAGGAGGGATCGACGGTGAAGGACACGAACTGGACGGTCTCCACCCCGTCGAACCGCGCCTGGAGCTTGGCCATCTGCGACGACATGAGCGGACACTGGCCCGCACATCGCGTGAAGATGAAATCCGCCACCCACACCTTCCCGTCCAGATCCGCGTGGCTCACCGGCCGGCCCTGCTCATCCACCAGCGCGAACTCAGGCACCTGGCCGAGCGCCTGGGGCATGGAGCCGTCCGCCGCCCGCGCGACCGTCGCCCACGCCAGCACCACCAGGAGCAGACCCCACCCTCTCCCGCCGCGAGCGGTCATCTCAGCGAGGAGCCTTGTCGGCCGCCAACAACACGAGCAGCAGCGACAGGTAGAGGATCGAGGCGGCGAAGAGCGTGCGCATGGCCGGCGGCGAGTGGTGCCGCGCAGCCCGCACGCTCAGGCCGAGAAAGACCAGGCTGAGCAGGAGCGCGCCGAACCCATAGGCTATGCCGGTCATCCGGAGAAACGCCGGAAACACGCTCACGGGCACCAGCACCAACCCGTACAGGAGGATCTGTCCGGCCGTCACCGTGTGCTCCGGGTCGTGCAGGGTCAGCATCTGAAACCCGGCCTGCGCATAGTCGTCCCGGAACAGCTCCGCCAGCGAGAGGAAGTGCGGCAGCTGCCACACGAACAGCAGGGCGAAGAGCGCCCACGCCTCGATGCCGAGCGTCTGGCCAGCACCCGCCCAGCCGATCATCGGCGGGATCGCGCCGGGAATCGCCCCGATGAGCGTGCACAGCGACGTGATGCGTTTGAGCGGCGTATAGCACAGCAGGTAGCTGGCGGCGCTGAGGGCGGCCAGCCCGCTCGCCAGCCCGTTGACCCCCACGGCCAGCCACACGATCCCCGCGAAAACGAGTCCCAGCCCGAAGCGGCGCGCCGCGGGCGCCGACAGGCGCCCCGCGGGCAGCGGGCGCAACCGGGTGCGCGGCATCCTGGCATCGTCCGCGCGTTCCCACCATTGGTTGAGCGCATGGGCCCCGCCCGCCACGCATGCGGTGCCCAGGAGCAGTGGGGCCAGTTGGCTGAGTGCTCCGGGACGATCCAGACCCAGCCAGAAGCCGACCGCCGTGGTCACGAGGACCAACGCGGTGAGCCGTGGTTTGGTGAGTTCGAGGTAGTCAGCCAGATGCCGTCGCAGGCCGGCCGGGCGCGCTGAAAGCACCAACGCTATCTCCGGCATGCTCATGACGGCGCCATGGACGCGGGGTCTTCTGCGGCACCGGCACGCCCCCACATCAACCAGCGCCCCTTCTGGCCACGATGCTGGGGCGCGGTTGGTGTGGGGGCCCATCGGAACGACTCCCACGCCAGCACGACCGTCTGGGCCAGCACCAAGGCGCCGACCGCGACGTGGCTCGTGCGCAGGATCGGGTGCGCGCGATGCCCCAGCACCGCCAATCCGAGCCCCCCCTGCACGATGAGCAACCCGAGCAGGCGCCACCCGTCCGGCCGCAGCGCGGGGTCTCGACGGACGCGCCATGCCAGCGCGATCGCCAATGCCAGCAACGCCGCCGCCCCGAGGAGGTGCGGGACCACCGCAGCGCCCGTGTGCCGGATCACGGCGCCGAGCAGCAGCTGCAGGAACGCGGCGGCGGCCACCGTCACGCTGTGCCCGCGCGCATCCGCACCGAATTGGCGAGCAGCCTGTGGACGCTGGGGGGCGGTGCACCAGGCGAGGCTCACGACGAGGCAGCACACCAGCTGACCCAGGCACGCGTGCGCGATGGAGAGCTGCGGCGGCAGCAGCCACAGCACGGTCATCCCCCCGAGGAGTGCTTGGAGGACGACCGCACCCAGCGCGGCGTAGCCCAGACGGCGGACCCAGCGGCGAGGCTCCCCCCGCCCGAGCCCCACCGCGAGTGCCAGGATCAGCAGCCCGACGACGGCCGCCACCATGCGGTGGCCATGCTCGTAGAAGATGCCGCCCACCATGGGCGGGAACCACATCCCGTACGACAGCGGCCAGTCCGGCACGGCGAGCCCCGAGTTGGTGGAGGTCACCATCCCTCCGGCGATCAGCAGGAAGAACGTGGCCAGGGCGGTCAGCATGGCGAAGCGATGCATGTGACGGTGCGGGTCCCGTGCTCCTCACCCCAAACCGCGATCCGCTGTTAACGGCCTGGCGCGGTTGGGGTGGGAACGTGCTGCGGCAACCAATCGTCTGCCCGGCCGGGCACGCTGTACTCGTACGGACCGTGGTAGACGGTCGGCGTCGTCGTGAAGTTGCCGTGCGGCGGCGGCGAGGACGTCGCCCACTCGAGCGTGTTCGCCTGCCAGGGGTTGTCGCCGGAGCGCGTACCGCGGAAGAGACTCCAGAAGAAGTTCGCCATGAAGAGCAGCTGGGCCACCCCTAAGCAGAACGCCGCGACGCTCATCATGCGGTTGAGGCCGCCGACGTGGGCCAGATGAGCGTACTGCGTGTAGTCGTAGATGCGCCGCGGCATGCCGGCGATCCCCAGGTTGAACATGGGGAACATCACCGCGTTAAAGAAGATGAACGTCAGCGCGAAATGGATTTTGCCGAGCCCCTCGTGCAACATCCGCCCGAACATCTTCGGGAACCAGAACGTGATGCCGGCGAAGATCCCGAAGAGGCTGCCGCCAAAGAGCACGTAGTGCAGGTGGCCGACGATGAAGTAGGTGTCGTGGATGTAGA
>JACQRE010000057.1 GCA_016206585.1 Candidatus Omnitrophota bacterium
GTATAGGGTGCCGGCTCCGCCGATAATGACGATGAGCGACACCAAGGCCGAGGTGAATACGCCCAGGTGAGGCGGGAACATGAGCCCGTTGTGATAGGCGAACAGGACTCCGGCGACCCCCGCGAACGTTCCGGCGAGGACGAACGCGAGGTACTTGTGCAGCCAGGTGTTGTATCCCAGGATGCGCATCCTGAGCTCGTTCTCGCGGATCCCCACCAGGCTGCGCCCGAACGGCGATCTGACGAGAATGTACAACATCACCAGGGCCGCGACAAAAAAGCCAAACACCAGATAAAAAAAGGTGATGTCGTCGGCGAGCTGGATTCCGAATTGCGGCCGGGGAGGAAGGACGATACCGTTGTCCCCGCCGGTCAGGGAATTCCACCGGTAGGCGAGCCCCCATACGCACATCGCCAGCGCCAGTGTGATCATCAGGAAATAGACGCCGACCGCGCGGAGGGCGAGAAGGCCGAACAGCGCCGCCGTCGCCGCCCCGATCAGTATTCCCAATACGATCACTATCCAGAACGTCCAGTCCAGACCGAACTGGAACCGCGCGGCCAAAATCGCGGTCAGGTAGGCGCCCATCCCCAGGTACGCGGCCTGGCCCAGCGAAGGCAACCCCGTGTATCCCAGAAGGATGTCGACGCTCATCGCCAGGATGGCGAAAATCAGCGCGTGCGTGACGAGAATGATCACGTACGAGCCGGAGAACGGCGTGATGATCAACACGGCCAGCAAGGCCGCGATGACTACCATGACGTTGCGGCGGGTTTCCATGGATACTGCCTCAATCCCGTCCAAAAAGACCCGTCGGTTTCAGCGCCAGGATCAGGACCATTGGCGCGTAGAGGGTGAAATAGGAAACCTCCGGGAACAGCGCTTTTCCGAAGTTGTCGGCGAGCCCGACGAGAAGGCTCCCCACGGCGGCCCCGGTCAGGCTTCCCATGCCGCCGATGATCACGACGGCGAAAGCGATTGGAAGAATCGCGAAGTCCAGTCCCGGATAGACCCCGAGGAAGGCTCCTCCGATGACGCCACCGAGCGCCGCCAGGAACGCGCCGAGGGCGAAGATGAACATGGAAACGCGGGAGGTATCGATGCCCACGCCGCGGGCCATTTCCGAATCATCGACGGTTGCGCGGATCATGGCCCCGATGCGCGTCTTCTCCATCGTAAGCCACAGGATCAAACCCATCACGACCGCCATGCAGATCATGAAGAGCCGATACGCCGGAAAATGAAGACCGCCGAGGACGACGCTCCCGGTCAGTACACCGGGCGGCGTGATGTCCAGATTGTCACCGCCCCAGATGTCGAGAGCCGCCTGCTGGAACAGGTACGCGAAACCCACCGTCAGCAACACTTGCCGGAGGGGATCGAACCCCAGAGGCCTCAGAAAGACCCGCTCCATGAGCAGGCCCACCACGGCGATGACCAGGGCAGCCACGGGCAGCGCCAGCAACCACGAACCGGTGGTCCAGATCACCGTCAGCGCGACATAGCTTCCCAGCAGGAAAAAGGAGCCATGCGCCAGATTGACGATGCGCATGACGCCGAAAATCAGGGACAGGCCGCTCGCCAGCAGAAACAGCAGGGCGCCGTAGGAAATCCCGTTGAAGGCCTGTATCAGCCAGAATTCCGCATCCAATCCCGCTCCCTTTCTTCCGTCGGGCGGTATCTTCCGGCCCGCCACCCGGAAACAGCGACGAGTCTAACCCGAGAACCCGTGAAAAAATCGGCCGCACGTCATGCGCGGCCGATTTTTTTATTCAGATCAAAGTACCTTTAAAAAAACAGCCACCCGCAAGGGCTGGCTGTTTTTTAATCGATGCGGATGTTCGCCTGCTTCACGACCTTCGCCCACTTCGCCAGCTCGGCCTCGATGTAGGCGGCGAATTGCCGGGGCGTGCTCGACGCCGGCTCCGCGCCCTGCCGGGCGAGCGCTTCCCTGACATCCGGCAGTTCCACCACCTTCACGATCTCGGCATGCAGGCGGGAGAGCACCGCCGGCGGCGCGCCGCTCGGCGCCAGGATGCCGGTCCAGAGCGCGTTGTCGTAGCCTTTCACGCCGGCTTGCTGAAGGGTCGGGACGTCGGGCAGCACCGCGGCCCGCTTCGCGGTGGAGACGCCGAGCGCCTTGAGCCTGCCCGCTTTCACGAACGGCAGCGCGGCCGGCATGGTCGGGATTCCCACCTGCACGTTTCCGGCAACGAGGTCCGCGACCGCGGGCGGACTGCCTTTGTAGGGCACGTGCGTCATCTTGATGCCCGTCGTCAGGATGAGCAGCTCCACGGCGAGATGCGTGGTCGAGCCGTTGCCGGCGGAACTGAAGTTGATCTCTCCCGGACGCGATTTCGCGAGCGCGATCAGGTCCTTCACGGATTTCACCGGCAGCGACGGATGCGCCACCAGCAGCAACGGCACGTTCCCGACCAGCGAGATGGGAGCGAAATCGCGCTGGGGGTTATAAGGGATCTTGGGGTTCACGTTCGGGTACTGCACGATTTCCGAAGTGGAGCCGAGCAGCAGCGTGTAGCCGTCTGGCGCCGCCTTCGCCACGGCATCCGCGCCGATGCTCCCGCCCGCGCCGGGCCGGTTCTCGACCACGAACTGCTGGCCGAGCCGCTCGCCCAACTTGGCCCCAACCACGCGCCCCATCGTGTCCGAGCCTCCACCCGCCGGGAACGGCACCATCAAGCGAACCGGCCGCGACGGATAAGCCTGCGCATCGACGTTCCCGGCATGGAGCGTGAGAATGCCTGCAGCGAACACACTACACACGGAGACCCCGCCCATTATGCCCATCCGGCCTAGCTCCATCCCGTCACGTCTTACCCTGTCACGCTTCAACATGTCACGCTCCTTCAAGGTGCGTAAACCCACAGGTCCAGCTCCACCGTGCAACCCGGCACAAGCAGCGGCCCCGGCACCTGCAGCGTCGAGATCGGAAGCGGGCGGCCGTGCAGGCGCCGCTTCCACGCCCGGCAGGCAGGATAGAACTCCTCGAGGTCGGTATGAAACTGCTGGATGCGGAGAACGTTCTCGAGCGATGTCCCGAATTCCGCGCACGTCTTTTCCGCGACATCCAGCAGGTATTCCATCTGCGCCGCAATGCCGGAACTTGATTTCCGCCGGCCCGCCTTTACCCGCCCCCCCTCATCGGACGCGACCAGGCCGGAAAAACACAGCAGGTCCCCGGCCTTCACGGCGACCGGATGGCCGTCGCACACCGCGGGACTGGCCGGGCGCGAGCGCATCTTTTTCACCGGGCCGCCGCTGGCCAGCGCCAGCAGATTGATCTCGCAGCGTGCCTCGGCAATGGCAAAACCCGGATCCAGTGCGGGCACAAATGCCGTGGCGGGAATATGTTCGCCGAAGTGTCTGGCCCATACCTGATTGAATGCCGGCACGTCATGGATATCGGCGAGATAGACTTGCGCTTTCACTGCGCTGTTGAGCGAGGCGCCTGCCGCGTCGAGTGCCGGCATTAACTTGTTGCGGATGATGTAATCGGCCTCGAGCTGGATGCGGTTGCCCTTCCACAAATGACCTTCGGGCACTTTCGCTTCGGGGGCGATTCCGCCCAGATCGCCGGGCTTCCATGCGGCGAGAAAACCGGCTACGAAAACATGGCCGCCGGCCTTGACTACGGGCACGAATGACGAGGTGGAGGGAACATCCAGCCCCGGCGGATACACGGGTGTGACCTGCATCCCGCTGTCGGGCCGGACCGCGATCACCTCCATTGACATGCCGGCCTGCGTCAATCGCAGCTGCGGCTCCAGTATCGAAGTGCTCGGCGCGATGTAATTGCCGCAGCATTCGCGCCGCGCCTGATGGAAAAACGGTACCGCGCGCCAATCGGGAAAATACTGGTCGGTGCGCACGGCGTGCGGGAAGTCCGTGCCGCCCGCCCGCAGCACTTCCTGCGCACAGCGAAACATCCGCGACGCCTCGCGGTACCGCTTCGGCAGGCCGGAGAGCGGTCGCGGGCCGTTCATCATCTCCGGTGCGGGGCCGCCCCGGGCGTCGGTCGCCATGACGCCGGAAGCGAAAACCCAGCCGCCGGCCCGCACTCCCCGCGCGAGCGGTATGCGCTCAGGGCCGAGTGTGACCGTCAGCAACGCCTCAACGCCCTTCATGGGTTCGTTCTTTTTCCGCTGAATCGGCGCCGGCGCTCAGCCGGCGCCGATTGCGCCGATCGCCGCGAACAGGTCAGCGACCGTCTGGCGCGGGATGCCGCGCGTGATGAACACGAGCCGCGTGCTGCGGTCGCTTCCCGGCCACGCCGCCAGCTCGAGCGGCGGGTGGAACAGGTGCTGCACGCCCTGCACCACCATTGGCCCGGCCTTGCCTTCCACGTTGACCAGCCCCTTCACGCGCAGCAGGTCCGGGCCGCGCAGCGCGGTCAGGACTTCCA
>JACQRE010000058.1 GCA_016206585.1 Candidatus Omnitrophota bacterium
GCCCAGCTCACCCCGTCGCAGCGGGCCGCGGTCCGCACCCGGCAGATTGGAGTCAGCTTCCAGGCGGTCCACCGGATCGGCGACCTCACGGTGAACGAGAACGTGGAGCTGCCGCTCACCTACCGCCGCATGCCGGCGGCCGAGCGCAAGAAGCGGGTCATGGACGCGCTGGAAAAGGTGGGGATGACTCACCGGATGAAGCACTATCCGGCGCAGCTCTCCGGCGGCCAGCAGCAGCGCGTCGCGGTGGCCCGCGCCGTGGGCGGCGACCCGGCGATCCTCCTGGCGGACGAGCCCACCGGGAACCTCGACTCGGTGAACGGCAAGGCCGTCATGGATCTCCTCCGCGAGCTGCATCGCGAGGGCGCCACCATCTGCATGGTGACCCACGATCCCCGCTACGAGGAGTACGCCGACCGTTCGGTGCACTTGTTCGACGGCAAGGTGGTGAGCGAGACCAACGGCAAGACGACCCGCGAGCTGGAGGAGAGCGGGTTCGATATGCATCACGAACGGGGCCACGGACCCAAAGCGTGATCGCGCTCCGCAACCTCGAGAAGTCCTATCCGGTCGGCAACGGCCGGACCTATGTTCTGCGGCAAATCATGCTGGACGTGAAGGAAGGCGAGTTCCTCACCATCATGGGGCCGTCCGGCTCGGGGAAGACCACGCTCCTCAGCATCCTCGGCATGCTCGACGGCCAATGGGAGGGCGAGTACTTCTTCCTAGACGAGGCGGTCCACAAGATGAAAACCAAGGACCGCAACGAGCTGAACAAGCGTTACATCGGGTTCGTGTTCCAGCAGTACCACCTGCTGGACGATCTCACGGTGGCCGAGAACATCGAGCTGCCGCTGTCGTATCGGGACGTGAAGAAAAGCGAGCGCCAGGCGATCGTGGCGGACATCTTGGATCGCTTCCAGATAGTGGCCAAGAAGGACCTGTTCCCCAGTCAGCTCTCAGGCGGTCAGCAGCAGCTGGTCGCGGTGGCCCGCGCCGTGGTGGGCAAGCCCAAGGTGATCCTGGCGGACGAGCCCACCGGGAGCCTGCACCACACGCAAGGCAAGATGATCATGGACCTCTTGAAGAAGCTGAACGACGACGGGACCATGATCATTCAGGTCACTCACAATCCGGAGTGGGCGGCCGTTGGGCACCGGATCATCAATCTGTTCGACGGCTGGATTACGAAATAAACGCGGCTGTCAGCGATCGGCAGTCGGCAATCAGTGATCCCCCGTTGGCTCGGAGCTCTCGGAGTGCTCGCGCTGCGGGAGAAAGCGCAGGAGGAACCCCACCAGCACCACGCCGATCGCGATGCCGACCAGCCACGAATTGCCCGCGCGCATCCCGACCAGCCCCAGCACGCCACCCACGATCAACGTCGCGAGCTTGACTACCAGGAACCGGTCCGGGCCGGACCGACGCCGTCTGCCCAAGAACACGGCCGAACGTTGTGCTCGGTTGTGGGATTCCGCCATCCCACGAGCGGACGGGACTGCTGTTTCACGTCCGGACCCGCAACTGCTAACCAACGTACTGATAGCGCGTTAGTACCGCCGCGTCAGGTGGTACGCGGGTTGCGTGGGGCGATAGTCGTTGGATGGGGAACGGGGAGCGGTTATCCCTCCCTCTGAGCGTCACACGCTCCCCGCCCCCGCTTCCCGTCGGTTGCTCGCCAGGAGGCCCAGCTATGGGATCGCTGGTCGGCGATTTCGAACGGCTCGTCCTTAGCCGGCTGGAGCTGAAGTGAAAAAGACGACCGATTCGCCTGTCGTGGGCCACGCCTGGTTCTGGTGGCAGACGATGCCCCGCCTGGCTGCGCCGCCAGCCGTTCGCCCAATCCATTGCCGCAGGTAGCGTCACTAGGAGACTCGAGGATGCGTACATGGCTTGCCGATCTTCGGTATGCGTTCCGGGTGATTTCCCGGACACCATCGCTCGCGGTTGCGGTCATCAGCGTGCTGGCGCTCGGCATCGGCGCTAACACCGCGATCTTCAGCATCGTGAACGCGGTTCTGCTGCGTCCCCTGCCCTTCGAGGAGCCGGAACGCCTGGTGCGGATCTTCACCCGGACGCCGGGCCCGGGCAGTCGACTCTTCGAGCTCTCCCCAGGCA
>JACQRE010000062.1 GCA_016206585.1 Candidatus Omnitrophota bacterium
AGCTGAGCTACTGCCCCACGTCGAATTGGGGCTCTAACATAACAGGCCTCGGAGGGCGTGTCAATTGACACGCCCTTGCGTTGCTCTTCGGGGACGACCGTGATAAGATACGGAGTCTCATGCGGTTAGGGGTCCATGTGCCTATTGCCGGCGGGTTGTTGGAGGCGGTCGCCCGGGCCAAGCGGCTGGACTGCACCACGATGCAAATCTTCAGCCGCAGCCCCCGCGGCGGCCCCGCCCCGAAGTGGCCCGCCGAGCTCCTCGAGCGCTTCGATGCCGAGCGCCGGGCGGCCGGCATCGAACCGTTAGCCATCCATGGGCCCTACATCATCAACCTCGCGTCGCCGGATGCGTTCACGTGGAAGCGTTCGGTGGCCCTCTACCGGGATGAGTACGCCCGTGCGACGGCGCTCAAGGCCGACTACCTGGTGACCCACGTCGGCAGCCACCGGGGCGAAGGCGAGGAGGCCGGCATGCGGCGGGTCGCCGACGCGGTGAGCCGAACGCTCGACGGGCTCGAGTCGGGCGTGACGATCCTCTTGGAGAACACCGCAGGCTCCGGACAGGGGTTGGGCTACCGGTTCGAGCAGCTGGCCGAGATCCGCGAGGCCGTCACGGACCGCCGGCGGGTCGGCGTCTGCCTGGACACCGCCCACCTCTTCGCCGCCGGGTACGCGATCCACACCGGCGCGGGGTTGGACGACGCCGTCGCCTCGTTTGACCGGACGGTCGGCCTCAAGCACCTGAAGCTCATCCACCTGAACGATTCGAAGGCGCCGTTCGATTCCCGCGTCGACCGCCACTGGCACGTCGGCCAGGGACACATCGGGCTCGACGCCTTCAAGCGCCTCGTCAACCACCCCGCGCTGAAGGACGTCCCCTGCATTCTGGAGACGCCCAAGAGCGCCGAAGCGGACGACCACCGCAACCTCTCCACGGTGAGGAAGCTGGCCCATGGCGCCAAGTCCGCGCGCCGCCTCAACACCGTCTGCGTCTGACGTGTCGCGGGCCTTTTCCGCGATCGCCTCGTGCGTGGAGTCGGACGGCTCCCCGGCGGAGGTGATCGCGCGGCTGCGCGCCGCCTGGTCGCGGTGCGACCAGGACGCCGCCGCGCTGCCCGACGGCGATGCGAGGCGGCGGCTCGCCAACGTCCAGCAGGCGCTGGAGACGTGGCAGCGGGTATGGCCGCGGCTTGGGACGCAGCGGGACTTTCGCGCGGCGGTGGTCCGCGAGGCCAGGCTGTGGGCCAAGACGTTCGCCGCTTAAGATGGGGGTTCCGCTGGAGCTGACGGTCCAGGGCACGCCGAATCCTCATGCGGCGAAGTTCACGCTCAATCGCGTCGTGGCAGCCCAGAGTGCGACGTATCGTGAGGCCGCCTCGGCGTCCGCCGCGTGGGCGAAGGAGCTGCTGGGCATCGCCGGCGTCACCCAGGTGTTCGCGCTGAACAATTTCATTACGGTCAACAAGGCGTCCGAGGCCACGTGGGACGTGATCGGCCCGCAGATCGAAGCGGTGTTGCGTCGGGCATTTGCTTAATGCGGAGTGCCTAGCCGGAGGGGAGAGGGCATGGGACCGAGTATCGGGCGTTCGCTCCAGGAAGGGTTTCGCGCGGCGAATCGTAGCTGGCCTGGCATCGCGTTCTTGGCCGGAAGCTGGGTGCTGGTGGCCCTCGTGGTCGTGCTGGCGATTCTGGCGACCCGGCCGCCGGCGGAGATCTTCCAGGCTGATCGAGGGGAGCCGTCCCAGGCGCCCGCGACGGTTCCCGCCGCACCGCCCCAGCCGGCCCCCCTGGACACGCCGCCCGACGAGGCGGAGGACGTGTTCAACCAACTGGAATCGGCGGAGCCGATTCCCGGCGCACCCGCTCCGGACGGCGCTGCGGAGCGCTCCCGCATCATCGAGGCGTGGTTCGGCGGTGCGTGGCCGCTCCTGCTGATCGCGCTGCTGCTGTTCATCGCCGCGAACGTCTGGCTCAACGGCGGTCAGATCGCCTATCTGGCCAAGCGGATCACCACGCAGAGCGCGCGCCTCGCAGAGTTCTGGGCGACGGGCACGAAGGTGTTCGGCTCGCTCTTCGGCGCGTGGTGCCTGGCGGTCTTCGGCATCGGTGCGCTGGCGCTGATCGTGTCGCTCCTCGGGTTCCTGCTGTCGCTGCTCAGCCAGGCGGCCCCCCAGTGGGTGTCCACGGCGCTGGGTGCGCTGGTCGGTCTGGGGCTGTTTATCGGGATGGTCTGGATCGCGGTGCGGCTGCTCTTCTGGTTCATCGCGGTCGTCATGGACCAGGCCGGGCCGGTCGCCGGCCTGAAGGCCAGCCTGCGGGCGACGCAGGGACGATGGTGGCGTGTCGCGGGGCTGGGTCTGGTCGTGATGGCCTTGTCGTTCGGCGTCTCGGCGGTGTTCGGGGTGGTGGAGTGGCTCGGCCGCAGCCTTGGCGGCGGCGGGGGAGCCGCCCTCGTCTTGCTGAGCAACCTGGCGGGGATCGTCGCCAATCTCTACCTGGGCTTCGCGGTGACCGGCACCTTCGTGCGGTACTATGCGGATACGAAGTCCCCGGCGACTCCGGGGCCGTCGGCCGCCGCGTGAGCCGATGCCCAGCGCGCGGCGCCTGATCCTCGGAGCCCTCGGGGGCCTCCTGCTCGCCGGCTGCGCCCCGAAGGCCTACGTGCGGCCGGGGTTCCTCGACCATCCGCCGAAGCGCGTGGCGGTCCTGCCGTTCCGCATCACCTATCCCTATGACCTGACCGAGGCGGAAGGGATCCCGTCCTCGCACGTGGTCGGCCGCGACACGTTCCGGCAGACCTTCTATTACGCGCTCACACCGCTGGGCTTCGAGGATATCAAGCTGCCCGAGGTGGATGCAGCGCTCGCGGCGACCTGGGGCCCCATCGAGGAGGACGGCTGGCAGCGCGCCACCCCGCAGGAACTGGGTGTGGCCCTCGGAGCCGACGCGTTGATCTACGGGGAGATGTCCCGGCTCATGCACTTTTCGACGCCCCTCTACACCGAGACGAGCCTGACCGCGTCCATGCGGATGGTCGACGCCGCGACCGGAGAGGAGCTGTGGCGCAGCCGGCAGATCAAGGCGGCGGAGCGCGGCGGAGCGCTCATGAAGAAGGGGCAGGTGGTCGATTTCGTCAAGGATCAGGCGCGCAGTGTCGATCCCCGCGTGAAGTTCCTGCGCATCTCGGATGCCGCAGTCCGCCAGGCGCTCAAGGGGTTGCCCAATCCGCCCATGGCGCTGGACTCCCACGCGTCATCCGCCGCAGGCGGTAGTGTGCGGCTCGCCCTGCTGCCGCTCGAACCGAAAAACAAGAACTGGCGCACGGCCGCCGAGACGCTCCGCGGGTACCTCGCCGCCAGCCTGCAGGAGACGCCGTTCGAGGTGCTGGAGGTGCAGCGGGTGGACGCCGCCCTCGAGGCGCTGGGCTGGCACGAGGGCGACCCGATGCCGGAGACGCTGAAGATCCCGGAGCTGGCGCAGGCGCTGGGGGCCGACGTCGTGATGCGCGGCACCGTGACCAACTGGGGCCGCACCTACCTCGTGGTGCAGTCTTGGGTGAAGGCGGAGCTGCAGGTGGAGCTGCTGGACGGGCGCACGGGCGGCGCCATCTGGGCGGACAAGCTCAAGAAGACGCGGCAGGCGGGCATCCTCAAGGGGCCGACGGGCTACAAATCGATCGTCACCAGCCCCATCACCGGGCTGAAGACGGGCAATCTGGAGCGGGTCGCCAAGCATCTGACCCGCGAGCTGGTGCAGCATCTCGACGCGTCTCCTGCCATCCTGACCTACCTGAACGAGCACGCGCTCTAACGCCTCGCATGCCGACGCCGGGGGTCCCTGGCTATGAGTGAGGAACGCCGGCGGTTTATCCGGGTCCGCTCGCGGTTGATCGCGTTTCTCAAGTTCCCGGAGACGGGCAAGGTCCGCCGCGCGCTGACCCTCGATGTGAGTGCTGGGGGTGCCCGGCTCGTGACCGAAGAGGTGCTCGCCGCCGGCACGCCGCTGGAGATCGAGCTGAAGCTGCCGGACCGCGAGGCGCCGATCCGCTGCACGGCGGAGGTCGTGCGCAGCGTGCCGATGCCGGGCGAGGGGGGCGCAGCGCGCAATCCCACGGCGGAGACCGCCATCCGGTTCACGCAGATCGATCCCCGGGACCACGCGGAGCTGACGTTCTACGCGAAACTCAATCCACCGCCTGCCTGACCGAGCCGGGCACCCCGTCTAATCGTCTAACACCCATGTCCGAGCGATACCCCTTTCACACCATCGAGCCTCACTGGCAGCGCCATTGGGACGAGCGCAAGACGTTCCGCGCCGTCGACGGCGACGCGCGGCCAACGTACTACGTCCTGGACATGTTCCCGTACCCGTCAGGGGCCGGACTGCACGTCGGCCACCCCGAAGGCTACACCGCCACCGACATCGTCGCGCGCTACAAACGGATGCGCGGCTTCAACGTCCTGCACCCGATGGGCTGGGACGCCTTCGGGCTGCCCGCCGAGCAGTACGCGATCGAGACCGGCACGCACCCCGCCGTGACGACCCGCAAGAACATCGAGACCTTCACGCAGCAGATCCGGCGGCTTGGCTTCTCCTACGACTGGGACCGCGAGATCAACACGACCGACCCGGCGTATGTGAAATGGACGCAATGGATCTTCCTGAAGCTCTATGAGCGCAAGCTGGCGTACACGGCCGAGACCCCGGTGTGGTGGTGCGGCGCGTGCGGGACGGTGCTGGCGAACGAGGAGGTGGTGGACGGCACGTGCGAGCGCAAGGGCCATCCGGTCGAGCGCCGGCCGATGCGGCAGTGGATGCTGAAGATCACCGCGTACGCGGAGCGCCTGCTCGCAGACCTCGAGGAGCTCGACTGGCCCGAGCACATCAAGGAGCAGCAGCGCTACTGGATCGGCAAGAGCGAGGGGGCCGAGGTGTGGTTCGGCCTCGAGGTCAAGGCCGGCACCATCCCCGATGCCGTCGTGGACGGTGCGCGGGTGCGACGCCGTGTGCGCCCCGGCGCTGATGCAGGGCGGTCCGGGGACGGCCCCCTGGAGCTCAAAATCTACACGACGCGGCCCGACACGCTCTTCGGCGCCACGTACCTGGTGCTCGCACCCGAGCATCCGCTCGTCCCCGTGGTCACCGCCCAGACCCGGCGCGTGGCCGTCGAGCAGTACCGGGCTCAGGCCGCGCGCAAGAGCGAGCTGGAGCGCTCCGAGCTGGCAAAGGAGAAGACGGGCGTCTTCACCGGCGCCTTCGCCGTCAATCCGGTGAACGGCGAGCGCATCCCGGTGTGGATCGCCGACTACGTGCTGGCCAGCTTCGGCACCGGGGCGATCATGGCGGTGCCGGCGCACGACCAGCGCGACCTCGAGTTCGCGCTGACCTTCGGCCTCGA
>JACQRE010000065.1 GCA_016206585.1 Candidatus Omnitrophota bacterium
CGACGGGAGTGCCGTGAGCCGCAGGCTGACGGCCCGTCCGCCCGTTGAGGAAATCGGCGGTGAGGAACTGCCGCGCACGACCCGCGAAGAGAGAGCGGTACGGCGCCTCCCGCGCCCCGAAGTCCAGGATGACGGCACCCTCCCCCGGCAGATAACGACGGGTCAGCCGCTCCAGGTCGTTGCGCCGCAGCCTCGTGATCCAAAACTCCGTATCGACCAACCAGGGGTTCGTGAACGGATTGCGGCTCATGGTCATGTCGAGGCGTTGACTTCCACACACAGTGTGCGGCGCAGGATGGCGACGCTGCGCGCGTCGTCGACCACACGGAACGGCCGTCGCTCGCGCCGCAACCACGCGATCCATGCCTGCAGATGATGCGCGTCGCGCCGGGCGCAGCGCACAATCGGAATCCTCCGGCGTCGCATCGCGGCAACCGCCTGAGCCGCGTCCCGCTCCCGCCGCGCGGCCAGGCACAGAAATGCGTGATTCCCGCGCACGCCGGGCGGCAGCGGCCGCTCCGTGAGATGGAATCGCTCGCAGAAGGGCGCCACAACCTCCCGAGCCTGCCCATACGTTCGTCGAAGGGCCGCAAGAATGTGCGGCATTTTCTTCAGTTGGGCGATCAGCAGCGCGGCTTGCAGCTCACTCATCCGGTAGTTGAGCCCGAAGGACCCGATGCAGCGATCCCCCGCAGGATCGGCCATCCCGGGACGGCGCCGCATCCCGAGATCGTGAAACCGGACGGCGCGCTCGTGGAGCCGCCGGTCGCTCGTCAGCACGAGGCCCCCCTCCCCCGAGGTCAAGAGCTTGTTGTACTGGAACGACATGACCGACACCATCCCCAAGGCGCCCACCGGCAGCCCGCTCACCGCGCCGCCGATGGCCTGCGCGCCGTCTTCGATCACCGGAACACCCAGCCGCTTGCCGGAAGCCGCGATGGCCTGCAGATCGCACGGAGCTCCGCGCATGTGGATGGCGATGATCGCCCGCGTGCGCTTCGTGACACACCGCGGCAGCGCGACCGGATCCAACCCCAGCGTCTCGTCGATCGGCGCGATGACCGGCGTGGCACCCAACGCGAGGATCGCCATGAGTGCCGCGCTCCACCCGTACGCCGGGAGGATCACCTCATCGCCCGGCGAGACGCCGACCGCCCAGAACGCTGTGTGGAGTGCTGCGGTGCCGGATGACACCGCCAGAGCGTGGCGGCGGGCAAAGCGGTGGGCCGCCTGCGCCTCGAGCGCCTCGCAGCGCCGCAGCAGCCGCAACCCGTAGAACCGGTAGGGCGAACGGGCCGCGAGCACCTCCAGCGCGGCCCGGCACTCCGCCGCGCCGATGAACCTAGCACCGGGGAAATTACCGAACCGCGGCGGCTCGACGCGCCGGACGCCGTTTCGGAGCGGAGTTCGTGTGGCGGCCATATCGTGTCCCAACGTGCTGTTTGAGCATCTCGGTCTGCCGGAAGAACTCGTACTCCCCGGTGCCGAGCGGATGCTTGAAGTAGGCAGCCAACTGGGGCAGGACCCCCGCTTCGCCCTGCCCTCCGAAGAACGCGACCCACCGGATGAGGTCAAACACGAGCGGGGCCGCGAGCACCGAGTCATCGCCGAGCCAGTCGATCTTCATCTGCATGGGCACATCGAACCAGCCGCTGAAGTCGATGGAGTCCCAGGCTTCCTTCGCGTCGCCGCGCGGCGGGTAGTAGTGGATGTGCACCTGGTGGTCGTAGTCCGCGTAGCCGAGAATCTTCTCCAGCACCGCGCTCTTTGCTTCGATCTTCGTCGCCCGGTGGGCCGGGTCGTGGAGCACCTGGCCGTCGCGGTTGCCGAGGATGTTCGTGCTGTACCAGCCCCTGAGCTTCAGGTGGCGGTGCTTGAGCATGCCGGCGATGATCGTCTTGTAGAGCGTCTGGCCGGTCTTGCCGTCCTTGCCGGCCATGGCTGTCCCCTTCGCCTTGGCGAACGCCTCGAGTGCCGGGATATCCATCATCATGGACGGCGTGAAGTTGATCAGGTGGCAGCCGTTCCTGATGCCCGCATAGGCGTAGAGCATCCCGGCGGTGATGGCCGGATCCGAGCGCTTAAGACCCGCCTCGAAGGCCTCGAGCGATTGGTGCACGTCGGTCAGCACAATCTGCCGGTCGGTCGAGGCGACGTTGACCATCACCAGCACGTCCGGGCGGTGCTTCTTGCGGAAATCGGCGATGTCGTACTCGAGACTCTTCACCAGCTCGGGAAACGGGCGTTTCATGAAGACGGTCGGGGCGAAGTCCACGTCCTGCATGCGCTGGGAGGCGTGCGGGGAGCGGCACAGCTTCTCGATCGTCTCGTTGCGCTCGGTCATGATCGCGGGGTAGACGTCGGTGCGATCGAGTGCTCCGGCGATATCGCGCGCGATGTGCTTGGGCACGACACCGTGGATCTCGCACGACCGCGCGTAGGAGTCCGGCACGATGTCCCAGCCGCCGAAGACGAGGTCGGAGAGCTGTGCCAATCCCAGCCCGGCGTAGGCCGGCTCGACCTCCGATGGAACCGGAAACGACGCCACGAGACCCTGCGCCATCGCCGCCTTGGCTGCGAGCAGTGTGGTGGCTACCGCCCCCTTGGAACCGATCAACAGCACCCCGATCTTCGGTGACATCGGATCACGCTCCCTCTAGGTTGTCGACGCACCTACCGGCGCCTCTGCGTCCGGGCAGAAGACGCCCTGCACCACTTCGTTCCCGCTCATGAACCGAAAGCCGTTCGCCTCCACCACCCGCCGCGCCGTCTCCAGCGTAAAGTACCACAGGTGCGCGGGCTGGGCGTACCGCCGCTGCTGCGTCCGCGGATTGCGCATCCCCGGCACCTCCACGTAGAGGACGCCCCGGGGTGCGAGCGCTGCGCGCATCCGCTGCAGCAGCCGCTGCGGATCCGCCACGTGCTCGAGCACATGGCTCAGGAGGATCAGATCCGCCGGCTGCTCCGCGCGGGGCAGCGCCTCCAGCGACCCCGCGGCCAGATCCAATCCCCGCGCGGCACCGTACGCCACCGCCTCGGCGCTCACGTCGCACCCCTGCACCCGGCATCCCTCGCGGCGGAACGCCTCGAGCACCCCGCCGTAGGAGCAGCCCAGCTCGAAGACAAGCCCGCCGCGGAACCGGATCCCCTGCTCGTCGAGCCATCGCACGATGTACGCGCCGCGGCGCATTCCCCGCTCGAACTGGCCCGCGGCATGCGCCGCCCCGCGGCCGCCCTGATGGGCGTGGTAGTCGCTCGCGTAGAAGCGCCGCAGCGACGGTTCGGTCAGCCGCGGGCTCTGCGCCACCAGCCCGCAGGAACCGCACGACCGCAGCCGGATCGCCAGCGGCCCGAACCGGTGCGTGGAGTGGGGCGCAAACCGGTCGGCCTCGCAGTTCGGGCACGAGCGCAGCGGCTCCCAGCGGTAGAGGCCGATCAGGCTCTTGGCGAAGACCGCCAGCCCTTCGTTCATCGGCTATGCTCGATTAACTGCTTCATCGCTGATGCGCGCTGATCCACACGCTGATCTGCGCTGATACCAGCGGCGGCGCGGATGAAGTCGAGCCACGCCGGCGCGCGCTTCGCCCACGACCACTGCGCCTCGATCACCTCACGGCCGTGCTGCCCCGCCTCGCGCACCGCCTCGCGCTGATCCAGGCACCACTGCAGCCGCTCGCGGATCGGTTCGACGCGGCGATCCACAAACCAGCCGTTTCGGCCCTCCACGATCAGCTCCTCGCACCCGCCGACGCGCGTGGAGAGGATGGGCCGCCCGCACGCCGCCGCCTCCAACACGCTCAGCGAGCACCCTTCCGAGCTGGAGGCGCACAGGTAGACGTCGATCTCGTTGTAGAACTGCGGCATCTGCTCGTGCGGCACGTACTGGTCGGTCTGCGGCATGGCCAGTTTCAGCTCGACATCCAGCGACCGGCACGCCGGCTCGATGAACCCGCTGACCCCCTTGCGCCAGTCATGTTTCGGGTTGCCGGAGAACCCCACCCGCAGGGGGCCGCTCGTGCGGATCGGCGCCTCCGGACGGAACAGCTCGGTGTCCACGCCGTTGGGGGTGTATGCAACCTTCGGCAATCCGGCGCGCCGGAACAGCTCGGCCAGCCGCTGGCTGACTGCGTTCACGCCGCGGCAGCGCCGGAGAAACCGGATCAGCGATGCCGGCGGCTCCACGTCGCGGTCCGGCTGCGTGCGTCCGCCGTCCCAGCCGTGGTGGGAGTGGAGGCCGGTGATCGTCCGGTGCGGCTCCAGCTGCGGGAACCGCTCGACCAGCCCGGCCGCCGGCACCACCGGCTGCCGCCTGCCCCAGCCGGTGCGCCACGCGCCCACCAACTGCCAGCCCAGCGCGAACACCAGGTCGCAGCGCGCCTGCGCGGCCTGCCACCGCTCCGCGCCGCCTTTGAGATAGGCGATCTCCATCTCGAGGGCCGGATCGGTGTTGTGCGTGACGAGCGCCTGCGCGATCGCGTCATACGCCCAATGTGGCCGGTCGCACAACAGCACAACTCGTGTGGGATGCATCGCGTTACCGAATGCTTGGCTCGTGGACAGGTGATCTCTCTGGCGCCACCGACCGCACCGCGGCCAGCCACTGATCGGCGATCCCGTCCATCGTGTAGGCGCGCGGCGGCTCAAACTGGTGCGCCGCATAGCGATCCAGCACCCCCTTCATGGCCAGCGCCACCTCGCGATACGCGCGGGTGTCGCCGCAGAGCCGCCGGAACCGGCGCTGCGAGGGCCACTCCTGGACGGCGCGGATCGCCCGCTGCCAGCGAGGGGCTTTGGGCCTGCCCGCCAGGTCGGTCGGGCTCTCCACCGGAATCATCCGGCGCAGCTCATCGAATGAGGCCGTGATGGGATCCAATTCCAGGACCACACCCGCCCGCGGTCCGATCGTTTGCACCCACTCGGCCGCGCCCATGTTGTTGGCGATCAGGACGGGCACGCCCTGGGAGAGCGCCTCGACCACGACCTGGGGCCCGCTGTCGACGGCGCTCAAGTGCACCACGAGATGCGCCTGGCTCATGAGGCGCGCGTAGGTATCGTTGTGAAACGATTTGTGGTAGTACCGGATGTTGGGGTTTCGCCGCACCGCCTCAGGCAGGTTCCACAGGATCGGCGGCACCTCAAGGTATGGCATCGGCCGGTCGGTCAGCCAGCCCAGGACGTGCAGCGTGGCGTTGGGATAGCCGAGCGTGCGGTTCAGATGGTCGAACGCGCGCGCGATCAGCGGAAACCGCTTGTACGGGCGCTTCCACCATTTCGAGATGCACAGGATCTGCGGTGCCGCGGGATCCGGCGCTCCGACCCGAACCTGCCGGTCCATCTGGTGGCCCGGCGGAATGACCCACACGTTGGACAGCTCGCTCCCATACGTGTTGCGGTAGAGCCGGCGCAGCCACTCGGAATTGAACACGATGGCATCGCCCCGGTCGTAGCAATGGGCGTGTTTCGTCGCGGCATCCATCAGGTTCTCGGCGCGGATGATGACCGGCTTGCGATACCGGGTCTCATGCCACACGCCCTCAAAGATGTAGACGTCGGGCTCCACGGATTCATCGCCGTACGTGATGCGCATGCCGCGGCGCTCCAGCGCGTCCGCCACGTGCCGGGGGATGGTGCCCCGCTTGTGCGGTGGTCCTTCGTTGTAGAAGCACAGCGTCAGCGGCTCCGGCATCATCCCCTCACGCCGAATGCGGCCGAGGTCCCGCACGTCTCCAGCGCGGCCAGCCAGCCGTCAAGCTCCGTCAGGTCCGTGATGCAGGGACCGCGGAAGTCGTCCGGGATCGGCGTCTCCTCCCCGCTGCGCCGCCAGACGAACGGCAGGCGCAGGCGCTGCGCGGCCGCCCAATCCGTCGAGGAATCGCCCACGCACGCGACGTCGCCCGGCTGCAGACGGTGGCGCGCTAAGAGACCCTCCAGCAGTTGCTCTTTCGTCGCCGGGGATCCCAGCACCTCCTCGAACCACCGCGCCATACCCCGCCGCTCGACGATCATCCGCAGTTCCCCTTCGGGCGTGCCGGAGATGATGAAGAACCGGTACCGTCCCTGCTGACGCGCCAAAAACTCCTGCGCCCCGGCCACCCAGGGGGCGGCCACGACCGCTTCCACCACATACCCGGCGAAGGTCCGGCACAGTCGGTCGAACTCCGCGTCGGGGAGCGGCCGGCGCAGGATGTCCCGGTAGATCGTCCGGAATTTGTCGAACCGCGGCACGCCGCCGTGGCGCAGGTGGTAGTCCACGATGCGCGCCACCGCCTCGGGGCCTTCCGGTTCAAAGAGGCGCGCGAAGGCCCGCGTCTTGACGTCCACGCTCTCGACGAGCACGCCATCGAAATCAAACGCCACCGCACGAACCATCAGCGTGAACGCGCCCTCCGGGCCGTCCGCCCGACGGCGTCGGGGGCCTCCTGCGCGATCTCGTGGAGGCACTCGAGCAGCCCCTGCCCCATGTCCACGTACTCGTTGCTCACGAGCTTGTTGCCGATCTTCGGCGTGAAGGAGTACGGGGTGACCGCGTAGTGCGCGTTGCCCTGCGCGCCGGCGAACTCGATGCGCACGTCTTTCTGGAGCATCTCCGTGATCATCCGCAGGAGGTCGGTGACGCGCATCGGATGGTGGCCGGTGATGATCACGTGGCGGTTGCGGTACTCCGGCGCGAGGATGTCGACGCTCAGGGTGGCCGCGTCGCGCGCGTGCACGTACTCGCGGATCTCCTCGCCGGTGCCCGGGAAGACAATCCGGCCCTCACGCAGCCCCTGCCGCAGGTAGCACCAGACGCTGTTGCGCTCATCGGCGCGCGGCCCATAGACCGTCCCGAAGCGCAGAATCGTGAAGTCGAGCCCGTGACGCCGCTGGTACTCCTCGATGTACAGCTCGGCCGCGAGCTTGCTGCACCGGTAGAAGCCGCCGAGGTTGCTGTAGACATAGATGGTGCTGGCGAAGACGACCCGCTGCACGCCAGCCTGCACCGCCGCGTCGAGCACCTGGCACGTGCCGAGGATGTTCTGCTCCACGGTGTCCAGCGGCCGCGTCCCGGCATCGTCCAGGTCCGCGAGGCCGGCGAAGTGGTAGACCGCCTGCGCCCCGTCCAGCGCCCGCGCGAGCGCCTCCGCGTCGAGGATGTCGCCCGCCACCACCCGCTGGGACGGCTGCGCGTACAGCGACGGCTTGAGGTCGAAGATCGTCACGTCATGGCCGCGCGCCGTCAGCGCATCCGCCGCGTGGCTGCCGAGGAATCCCGAGCCGCCGAGAACCACTGTTTTCATCATGCCTCCAAATAGCCAAGCGCTAGACTGTGACACGTGTTACGTGTCACGTGTTACGTAAGAGCAAAACCCTTGGGCTGTGACGTGACACATGACACGTAACACGTGACACTTGTCAAACGCTGGATCATTTTGTCAGTTGAACGCTATTCAATGCGACAAGGAGATGCTCGACGGCCTGGCGCTCCATCTCGATGCGCGCCTGCCGCGCGTAGGAGCCGATGTGCGGCGTGAGGATCACCTGGTCCATGCCGCACAGCGGTCCCTCATACGGTTCCTGCTCAAACACGTCCAGCGCGGCCCCGGCCAGATGGCCGGAGGCCAGCGCCTGGGCCAGCGCCGTTTCGTCCACCAGCCCTCCGCGCGAGGTGTTGATGAGGAAGCTGCCGCGTTTCATGAGGCCAAGCTCCCGCGCGCCGATGGCATGGTGCAGCAACGGTTCGTACGGCACGTGCAGCGTCACCACGTCGCTCTCCGCCAGCAGCGCGTCGCGCTCCCTCAGGGCGACGCCGTGCTCCTTCGCCCAAGCCGGATCCGGACGCACATCGCAGCCGATGACGCGCGCGCCAAACTCTCCGAGCAGTGCGGCCACCCGCCGGCCGATCCGTCCCAATCCGATGAGGCCCACCGTCAGCTCGCTCGCCAGCCGCCCCATCCGCTTCTCCCAGCGGCCCCGGCGCACCTGGGCGTCCGAGGCGCTGATGGCGCGGATCAGATCGAGCAGCAACCCGACGGTCAGCTCGGCCACGGCCGGGCTGACCGCATCCGGAGTTGAGGCCACCACGATGCCCCGCGCGCGCGCCGCCTCGTGATCGATCCCGTCCACGCCGGCCCCCACGCGGCTGATGACGCGCAGCTGCGGCAGATGCTCCAGCACCGTCTGGTCGTACCGCTCGATGCCGGCGATGATGCCCGCGCAGCCCTGCGCCTGGGCGATGAGCTCCTCGGGACGCAGGCTGCGCCCCAGCGTGTTCGTCCGCACCGTCATCCCGGCGCGCCGCAGCCGTTCGAGCGGTTGGGGGTCGAGCGCTCCGAAGGTGCTGGTCGCAATCAGGACGTCCGTCATCGCCGGCTTGAGGCCTTCAACTTCTCGTCATACGGGGTGGTCGTATCCGTGAACCCGTGCGCGCGCAGCCAGTGCTCCACCTGCGGCACCTGCCACGGGTAGTCCACGTCCAGCCCGCCCCACTGCTTCAGCGGCAGGATCTTGCGCCCCATCCACCGCTGCGGCAGCAGACCGTCCCGCAGCCGCTCCAGGCAGCGCGGCCGCACGATCGAGGCGCTCATGTCCGCGAAATAGACGTCGCCCTGCGAGTCGCGGTCGCAATTCAGGGTCGCCGGATCGCCGAACGTCTCAAACGGCACGAACGGTTTCAGGTACCCGTCGGGGTCCAGCCGGCGCGCCCGCAGCGGGCTCCACATGTTGTAGACGGACACCGTCACCGCCGAGTCGGCCTCCGGGTTGGCCCGCAGTGCTCCGATCCCCTGCTCGAGCAGGTCGGCGGTGATCGTCGCCGCGTTGCAGAAGAGGAGCGCCACGAGCTCGATCGATTCCCGCTCGCGCGCCAGCTCCTCCTTGATGACCTGGTAGCCGTGCGCAAACGCGTCTTCGCCCAACGCGGTCTTCGTCGCCAGGCGGGCAGGCCGGTCGATGAGCCGCACGCCGTGCTCCTGGGCAATCGTTCGGATTCGGAGCGAGTCGGTCGACACGTACACGCGGTCGACGGACTCCGCGGCCTGCGCGGCCAGCAGCGGGTACGCCATCAGCGGGCGGTTCAGCACCGGCAGCACGTTCTTGCCGGGGAACGCCGCACTCCCTTCCCGTCCCAGCACCAGCGCGCAGATCATGGACGAACGACCTCCGCCGCCTGCGACTTCGCCCAGGCCGCCATCGCCTCCAGCCCATCCGGCAACGACACCGATGGCTGCCAGCCGAGGTCCCGCCGGGCGGTCGTCACATCCGCGTAGAGCGCGAACTGATCCGCCGCCGATCCAGGCAGCTCACGGATCGGGTGGCTCGCCGGCAACTGCACCGCCGCCAACAGCGCATCGAGGAGGGCGCGGACCGTCACCGGCCGGCCCGAGCCAAGATTCCACGTCGAGACGCCGGGGCGAAGCGGCCGCTCCAGCGCGAGGCGCCAGGCCCGCACCGCGTCGTCGATATAGAGGAAGTCGCGCACGCGCTGCAGCGAGCCGGTCACCGGCACCTCGATGCCCTGCAAGAGGTAGGCCAGATAGATGCTCACCATGCCCTGTGTGAGATTGCCGAGGTTCTGCCCCGGCCCGTAGACGCTGAACATCCGGAAACACGCCACGTCGAGCCCCTCCCGCGCGGCCAGCCGCAGCAGGTGCTCAGAGGCCAGCTTGGAGACGCCGTAGTACGACAGCGGCGCGCAGGCCGCGTCCTCGCGGACCGGCGAGGCCGCCTCGCCATAGATCGCCATGGAGCTTGCATAGAGAAAGCGCGGGACGCGGCGCTCCAGGCACCAGCGCGACAGCAACAGGGTCGAGGCGGCGTTGGCCTGCAGATCGTGGTACGGCATTTCGGCCGACGCCGGGCCGGAGGACTGGGCGGCCAGATGGCAGACCGCGTCGAACGATCCACCCGGCAGCGCGCCCAGCGACTCAGGCCGGGAAACGTCCAGCTCAAGGAACTCCGCGCCGGCCGGGACATGCCCGCGGCGTCCAGTGGCCAGGTTGTCGACCACCGTCACGTGATGGCCCGCCTCAAGCAGCTGCCTGGCCAGGTGCGATCCGACAAATCCGGCCCCTCCGGTCACCACGACATGCATTACGCGTTCTCCGCTCGACGACTGAGCGCCGCCAGGGTGGTTCTGATCGCCACGGGCAGACGGGACACGCCGTCTCGCACATGGCGCAGCCGGGTCAGCGGAATGTTCGCCTTCCGTCGATAGGCGTAGCGGCGCGACAGGAGGCTGGACGCCTCTGTCGCCTCCGCGGCGGGTGCGGCGGTGTTCATTCCATGGGCCATCGGTACACCACGCCGATCTCGAAACTGTGCGACAGCTGCCGGGAGCGGCGGAACCGGTACGGCCCCATGCCGTCCACCACCCGATAGATCGGTTCGTTCAGATACGCGAAACGTTCACTGAAGACGTTCGACATGAACCCGAGCTGGTATCGTCCGCGGGGCAGCCGTGCGGCCAGCTTGGCCAGCTTCACCCGATGGAGGTTGAGGAACCCGCGAGGAAATCGCCCGTCCGGATCGAGGCCTGGAGGCACGTGCTGCTGGCAGTCATCCAGCGCGATGAACAAGAGATCGCTGAACCGGTACAGTTGGGTCAACAGCTGGCCGAACGCCGGGTCCTTCGCCTTGGGACCGTCGATGAAGACCGCCGAGGGCAGCGCGGTCAACCCGTTGAGCGCCGCGGGCAGACGGCGCTGCGCCTCCCCTTCAATGACCGTCACGAACGGATACCGCGCCAGGCGCTCGCGCGCCGCCTGGAGGTTGTCATCGTGCGCCAACCCGAAGGTCACCAGCCGGGCCCCGTTGCCGTTGGCCCGGAGCGCCTCGGCGATGAACTGCGTGCTGTACCCGCGCCCGGTCCCCGACTCCACGAAGAGGCGAGGCCGGTAGTGCCGCACCATGGCGTACAGGAGCAGGCCCGCCGTATTGACGATCCCGTGCGGCTCGTACCGCATGGTGGCGATCAGCTGCTCGAACTCGCCCTGGATGGCCGGCGTCACGAACCGGGGCTCGATGGGGGGCAACGCCATGGACCGCTCCCGCGCCAAACACGTCTGGATCATCCAGGGGTAGAGCGCTTCGAGCATCCAACCGGGCGCTTCCGCAGGATGAAACGGTTCCGTGTACGCCTCCAGGATACGCTCCGCGCGATGCCGCAGGACAGGCACCGCCTGCGTCAGACGATCCACCGGAGCCACCCGCCCCACCCACCGCAGGCCGCGTCCCAGGCGGGACATTCCCGGCGCCATCGCGAGCGTGCGCAGCCTCGCGCCGCCAGGCTCACCCGCCGGCAGGACTCCTGAGCGGCCGAAGGCCTCGACCTCACGCCGCGGCGCCTCGTCATGCAACAGGACCACCTCCGCCTCTTCCACGCCCAGCGCCGCCAGGGCCGCCGCCCGGTGGTGGCCGCCCCAGATCTCGTAGGGCTCCCAGGCCATCTCGCGCCCAAACCGGGTGAGCTCGAAGGGGATCTCGAGCGCCATGATGTACCGGTGCCGGAACCCTTTCCCCAGATAGCCAACCCGCTTGATGCTCTCGTACGCACTGACCATCTTCAACAGCCCGCTCCAGATCCGCGCATCGCTCCAGCGGAACGAAATACGGTCCACGCCGTTGCGCCAGTCGATCTTGAAGCCCACGCGGTCAAATGATTTGAACATCTTGTAGTAGCTCAGGTGCCGGAATTCACGCCGCAGCGCTCTCAGGCCGCCGCGCTGGTACACCCTGATGGCCGACAACAACGGGCTGCGGATGATGGGTTGCCCCTCGAACAGCCCCGGCACGTGCAGCTCGTGGCGGTACTGCATGTGCAACTGCTCCAGGCGCACGGTACGCGGCGCAACGGCCCGCAACCCGAACGCCTGTAGCTGCGCCTCATCCGCAGCGGTGAGCATTCCCTGGCTCGCCGCCGGAGCCTCCGCCAAGCCGGGTGATCCCTGGGTCATGCCGGTTTCGTGCCCTTCGACTGAGACGGCCGTTCGATCTGGACAGCAGACGACGCGTCCAGCACGGGATGCTCGACTCCGTGCTCCGGGCTGATCTCGGCACTCTCGTTGAGATCCATGACGTTCTGATCCACGTCCTCGATGTCGTACTGCTCAAGCACCTCGGGCTGCTCGCCATCGGCACCGAGCGTTTCGACCTGCAGCCTCCGCCTGGCCAGCGCCACCTGCTTGAGCAGCGGAATGCGGGCCTTGAGCTCGCCCTTCACGTTGTTGACGAGCCGCCGTCCCTTCTGCCGCAGCTCCGCCCAGGCCAGTTTCCTGTCGTAGGCCGCGTAGACCAGGAACTTGAACCAGTCGGCGTAGCGCTCGATCTCCCGGCTCGAGATGGTGTCGAGCTTGACCGAGGCGCCGGAGAAGTAGCTGGCCGTCTCCGTGACCACCAGCTGCTTCGCCCGCGCCTCATCGCCCAGCGGCGTGCCGTAGTACGGAAAGAAGATGCTGATCTGCACCCGCGCGGGCCGGATGGCCCGGTTCAACGTGATCGTCTTCCAGATCGTCTCCCGCGTCTCGCCCGGCACCCCGACCATGTTGAAGGTGTGGGCGGGGATGCCCACCTCATGCGCCCAGGAGAACACTTGCTTGATCTGCTCGTCGGTGATCGGGCGGCGCAGGATCTTCTTGCGCATCTCGTACGCCCCATTCTCGAGGCCGAACTTGAGCAGGACGCACCCCATGTCCTTCAGGGCGCGCATCGTCTCCCGGTCGATCGTCTCGACGCGCAGGTTGCACTCGAACGTGACGCTGCGCTTCAGGCGCTCCGGGTATTTCGACGCCAGCTTCAGCACCCAGTCCTTGTGCGTGGTGAGCACATCGTCGTCGATCACGTACGTGCGGAACTTCCAGCGGTCGAGCATGTGCTCCACTTCCTCGATCGCCCGCTCCACTGGAGGGTAGCGCACCCACTTCGCGTTGGAGGCGGTCATCGCCCCCCGCATCGCTTTCTTGATGCTGGGCACCGCGCAGTAGCTGCACGCGAACGGGCAGCCGCGCCCCCACAGCACCCGGGGGCGGAACGGCAGCGGCTGGCTGCGGTCCGCGTCGCGGAAGCGCGGGAACACCATCCGGTCCTGCATCGGCAGCACCGCCAGGTCCTGCTCGGTCACCGCGTAGGTGTTCGGCGTGGCGAGGATCTGGCCGTCCACTCGGAAGCGCATGCTGGGAATCGTGTAGGGGTCGCGGCCACCCTCGATGGCGTTGACGTACTGCAGCAGCGGCATCTCCCCCTCGGACACGCAGAGCGCATCCAGCCCCTCGATCTCTTCGATGCAATCCGGCTTCAGGATGGGATGCGTGCCGCCCAGCACGATCTTGATGTGCGGGTACTTGGCCTTCACGTGGTTGATGCACGTCTGCACGTGGCCGAACTGCTGCATCACCGTGCTCACCGCCAGGATGCCGGGTTGGTACGCCTCGATCTTGGCGTCCAGCAGCCGCAGGTCCATCCGCTCCAGTTCAATATAATCCGTTTGATGGCCGCCCTGCTTCAGGACAGCGGAGAGGAACCCGGTCGGATGGTGCGCGTGCACCTTGCAGCCCACCGTGGTGAGCAGGAACAGGACCTTCATCGACCCTCCTTCGTTGCATGCACGAACTGCCGGATGTCCTGGTAGTATTCGTCGTAGTCTGTGGGGGTGACCATCGCAAACGGCTCGAGCCCTTCCCGCACCATATAGGCGCGCAGGCTGCGCAGCGCCCGGGCGGTCTCCTCGGTGCGGCCGAGATAGTAGCGTTCGAAGGCCTCCCGTTGCTCGGGCGGAAACTCCAGCGGGGTGTCGGTGTGGTGCGTCGGAGCGCCCTCGGCGATGATCCGCCGGAACCCATCGATGCCGGCGACGAAGATGCGCCGGGCCCCCATGACGATGGCCACCCCGATCGAGAGGACGGACACCGAACGGCAGTCGCACTGGATCACGCCGTCGCGGATGTCAAACTCGGCATCGGGATCGTTGCGGAACATGAGCACCTCATACGGCCCCCGGTATCGAAACCGGATGATCGCTTGGGGCAGATGCGGACCGAGCAGGATCCGGCTCTTCGCCGGATCGATCGTCTTGGCGAAATCATGGAACCGGTGGCGATTCACAAACGCGTGGTAGTGGGGATGCATGAACGGCGTGATGTGGTTCGCCCCCATGACGATCAGGTCGCGTTCGCGGATGAGCTGGTCCAGCTCCCGGTGGTATTGGCCAAGGCTTGGCCCGCTGCCTAGGACGAGGAAGTCCCGCCCCGGATGCCGGCCCAGGTAGACTGGGCGGCTGAGCTTCGGGTGCTCGATTTTCTTGGGCCGTGTCAGACCGATCATCGCCCGCCCCCAGCACCCGTCGCCAGCAGCTCCCCCGCCTCAGGCCGAACACCCTGCCGCGGGCCATGGTACCGCGGTCCACCGTGCAGGATGGCGCGGCAGATCAGATCAAGATCCGCGTCGCGCCCAAGGCCCAGCCGGTCCGGGAAATCCGGCGGGATGATCCAGCCGTGGTTCAGAAGCGCCCCGCCCACGCCGCGCTGCAGAAACCGGAAGAAGGTGTACCGCCTGGCCAGATCAATCTGATGCGGGGTCAGCCGCGGCAGCCGGTGCGCGCGGCGCAGCAGCTGGGCGTACTCTTCCCGGGAGCGGGCATCATACGTGAACCCTTTGTCGCCGTAGTCGGCCCAGGACGCGCCGATGATGGCCGGCTTGCCCAGCAGCGCGGACTCGGAGCCGGCCGTGCCGAAGAAGGTCACCACGACCTGGGCGGCCTGCATCAGCTCATACGGGCTGACCGGCTCATCCGGCAGCATCAGGCGGACGTGCGGCGGCAGCGACGGGAACTCCTGCTTGAGGACCGCGAGCGTGGTCGAGCGGTGCCCGTGCGTCACTTCCGTCGGGTGGAGGCGCACCACCCACTCCATGGCGTCGTTCTGCATGGCCAGCCTCACGGAGTGGACCAGCCAGTCGATCGAGTCCCGATACCCCTCGACCTCGAACTCGGCAAATCCCACATCCTCGTTCTGGTGCGCATAGATGACCGCCCAGGGCTTGTCGGGCCGCAGACCGAGCCCCTTGGCCAGGGCCGGCTTGCGCTGCACCGCCGGCCCCCGCAGCTCGCCCTCACGAGTCAGCCGGCCGCCCATCCGGGCCGACATCGCGCGGTCGACCGCCTGTTCCTGGTCCGGGGTGAGCGCGGTGCGGGCGAGATGCGGCCACGCCTCGCCGGTGAAATCCCACCGCTGCCCGCGCGGACCCGCCTGGCCCGGCTCCAGCACCAGGCCTTCCTGATAATAGCAGTAGTGCCATCGCATCACCCGGACGCCCCGCGCAATCGCCGCCAGGTACGGGATACCGGTCAAGAGCAGGTCCGGCGACATGAGCAGGACCACCTCAGGACGGATCGCTTCCAGGATCGCGCCGAACGCGTCAAACAGCAGGATCGCGCTATAGAGGTACTCCCGCCCCACGCGCAGCGCATCCGGCCGGTCTTCAAACCGCGCGGAGAGATAGAACCGCGTCAGCCCCCGCTTCACTTGAGAGGCGAACAGCTGGCCGCGGTACTCGAAGCGCAGGATCTCCTCAAGCGAGAGCGATTCGACGCGCGCGCGCGCCTCGCGCCGGCCCTCGGGCGCGATGTACCGGCTCACCACCTCCATCGGGAGCCCCATCGCGTCCAGGAGGCTGCCCTCCTTCGCATAGCAGCTCTGGCACCGCTCGCCCCGCCCCTCCCACTCGCTGGGAGGCCGGGGTTCGCGGGTGCGCATGTCGCAGCCGCTCAGTGTCCGGTCGCAGGCAACACCTCGCACGTCGGCCCCGCGCAACCGCAGGCCGGTGGCGATCAACCCTTCCACGAGGTTGGCCTCGTGCAGGTTGCTGATCATCGAGGCGACCAGCACCCGCGGCGTTCCTTCGCGTTGAGCCGGCAGCCCGGCAAGCACCGGTTCGAGCGCGTGGCGGATGAGCCGCGGCTCCTCATAGGTGACGTGGCCGTAGCGGCCGCCCGTCACACGGTACACGAACCGCCGCCACCGCAGCTGTGTTGCGGGACGCCCGGCACCCACGCGCCCCACCGCCGCCCTCACCCAGGCGCGCCACGTTCCGCGCCGCTGCGCCGACCAGTTGCGATAGGCGACGAACACCTTGCGGATCAGCATGAGGAGCTCTTAGCTAAAGAGTCCGTGGTACACACCCTGCCGCGCGAGCAGCTCATCGGAGCGCCCCGCCTCGACCACGCGGCCCCCCTGCAGCACGAGGATCCGGTCGAACCGCTTCACCGACGTGAACCGGTGCGAGACGACAAGAAGAATCTTGCGTTCGCGCAGCCGCAGCAGCTGTTCGAACACCGCGGCTTCGGTCTGCACGTCGAGCCAGCTGGTCGCTTCATCCAAGATGATCATGGGCGGATCCTGCAGGAACAGTCGTGCCAGCGCGATCCGCTGGCGCTCCCCGCCGGAGACGCTCAGGCCCCGTTCGCCCAGCTCCGACTGGTAACCGCGCGGTGTGCGCATGATGAAGTCATGGGCCTGCGCCCGTTCGGCCGCGGCCTGCACCTGCTCCAGCGACTTCTCCGGCATCCCGTATCGGATGTTCTCCAAGATACTCCGGTTGAAGATCACCGCCTCCTGCGACACGTAGCCGACCATCCTCCGGTACGCCTCCGGCGCGATCGTTCCCAGGTCCACGCCGGCCAGCCGCACGCGTCCCGCGGCGGGCCGCCGGAACCCCGCAAGGCAATCGAGCAGTGTCGACTTCCCCGCCCCGGAAAGCCCGACGATCCCGGTGGCCTGGCCGGCCAGACACTCGATGGAGAGTCCGTGCAGGACGTCCGAGCCCCCCTCATAGCGGAACACCAGCTCCTCCGCCGCCAGCGACAGCCCGTGCCGCGCGATCTCGCGCGAGAGCGCTGCCGCCCCGATGCTGGCCGGCGGTGCCGGCGGCTCCTCGCGGCCCAACAGCTCCACGACGGTGTTGAAGTAGCCGTCCGCGTGCGCGAACTGAAAGCGCAGGTCGTTGAGCTGCACCACGTTCGGGGCGGCCTGGCGCAGCAGCACCAGATACGACAGCACGAAGGCCGGCAGCTCGCCGCCCGTCTTGCCGCTGGCGATGGCGTACGCCACGCCGGCCAGGACAACAGCCAGGCCGATGGTGTTTGTCGCCAGGGTGGTCGAGTACCGGGTCAGCAGCGAGCGCAGCTGGTCGGGGAACGCCGCCCGACACGTTTCCAGGTAGGCGCTGGACTCCTCCACTTCGTTGCCGGCGGTGCGGATGAGCCGGATGCCGTAGACGATGTCATGGAGCCGATTCATCGCCTCGCGGGTAATCCCGCTGAGCCGGATGGACGCTCGGCGGGTCGTCTCGACGACCTGGAATAGCACGAGCCATGCGACCGCGCCGATGCCGATGATCGCCGCCGCGATGATCGGCGACATGGCCAACAGGAACCAGAGCAGGACCGCCAGCGTCAGGACCGATTTCAGCGCCTGCGTGATGAGATCGACTACGATCCCCGCCTTGTCGACCGCGCCATGGAACGTAAACACCAGGTCGCCCGCATGCGCGCGGCTGAAAAACTCCAGGTCGAGCCGCCAGAGCTTCTCCACCGCCGTGCGCCGCAGCCGCTCCACCATGCCAAAGCGGGCGCGCTCGGCGGCGATGAGCAGCCAGAGATCGAAGAGGGTTTGGACGGCGACGAGCCCGATGAAGAGTGCGACCAGCGTCGTGATGGGCTGATGCAAGAGCCCGTTGAGCAGCGGCAATGGGATCGGCGAGCCATCCTGCGCCGCCCCACCCTGGAACGCCGCGCGGATCAGGGCGAGCAGCACGCCGAGTTTCGCCACCTCGAAAAGCGGCTGCAGCAGGGTGAGGAGTGCCACCGTGGCCAGGTCCCGCGCGCTGACATGGCGCGCAAGCAGCCGGAGCTTTTCGGAGCGCACCAGCCGTCCGAGCCGCATCATGACGAGGTTCCGGCTGGCTGCAGCGCTCCCTCGACGTTGAACGGGGCGTGTTCCAGCCATTGCAGCCAAAGTTCGAGGTTCACCAGCTGCCAGAAGAACATCATGTGGTGCGCTTGCGGGCGGCCCGAACGGACAATCGCCTCGTGCTCATCGAACAGCCGCTCCACCATCCCGGTGTTGTAGATCCCCCGGCGCCTGAACGCCGAGGAACGGATCAGGTCGCCCAGAGGCTCCCGGGCGGGGCCCGAGAACCACACGTGCGCCGGCGCGTTCCACCCGGTCTTCGCCACCCGCGTGCGCGTCGCCTCCGGCAGCAACCCGCGCATCGCCTCCCGCAGCAGCTGCTTGGTCACGCCCTCCCGGATCTTCAACCCGCCGGGGATGCGGAACATGAACTCGGCCAGCCGGTGGTCAAGGAACGGCTGACGCGTGCCCAACCCGTAGACTGCGGCCTGGCGGTCCTCGGCGCGCAGGCAGCACGGGATCGTTTCCCGGGTCAGGTCGTGGTACGCCCGGTTCTTCAGATAGCTGCGGGAGATCGTCTCCAGCACCGGCTCGAACGTCCGCAGGTCATGGTAGTCCGGGTTGAGGGCTCCCGCATAGCGGGTCAGCCGCTCGTGGTCCGCCACGCACCGGCCCAGATGCCGGGCATCCACCAGCCGCTGCAGCGCGGCCTCTGCCGCCTCCGGCGTCTTGCGAAACACCGGGTGGTCGTGATGGTGGATCCACTGCGCGATCTCGTGCTGCAGCACCGTCTCCTGGCCGGCCGCGCGCAGGTCCGCGAAGAAGTACGGGAAATACTCGTACTCGCCGGCGTTGAGCTCATCGCCCCCCAGCCCGCCGAACAGCGTCTCGATGCCGGAGCGCTGCGCCTCGCGACACAGCAGCGCATGCGACAACCACGTGGCGGTCGCCACCGGCTCATCGTGCGCTTCGATCAGCTCGGAGATCAGCTCAAGCAGCGGCGGGTTGCCCACGCGCACCGCCTGCCAGGGCGAGGCGAGTGCGCGCGCCGAAGCCCCGATCTCTTCAGACTCATCGTAGGTCGCGTCGTCGTACACGATGGAGAGAGCCGGCTGGGGCGCACCACGCAGGTGCGCGGCGCACGCCAGCACCGAGGAAGAATCCATCCCGCCCGAGAGTGTAAACCCGCACCGCCCGGCCCCATCGAGCCGAATCGAGACCGCATCCAGGAGCAGCGCGCGGTAGCGCTCCGCCAGCTGGGCCGGAGAGCCCTCGAGATCCGGCTCCGTCATCAGTGTCCAGTAGCGTTGCGCGGTCTGCATCCCCTGCGCGAACCGGACCACATGCGCAGCGGGCACCTGGCGGATCGCCGCGTACGGCGAGCGCTGCGGCTCCGCATCGATGGCGCGGTAGTGCAGCGCGGCAAAGCGCGCGACAAACCCCCGGTCCACCTCGCGGGACACCCCCGGCAGTGCCAGCAGCGCGCGGGGGCGTGAGGCGAACGCCAGCCACTCCGGCGTCTGCGTGTAGTACAACGGTTTCACACCGAAGCGGTCGCGGGCCAGCCACAGCTCCCGGTGGGCCGCATCAAAGACGGCGAACGCGAAGTCGCCGTTGAGCCGCGGCAGCGTCTCCAAGACTCCACGCTCTTCGATGAGCCGCGCGAGGCATGCCGCATCCGACGTGTCCGGCCCCAGTTCCCGGTGGTTGTAGAGGCGCCCATCCAGCGCGATCAGCCATGGCCCGCGCGCGCTCACGTGGGCCGTCCCGGTGCCGCACCAACCCACGCGCGCCGCCGGCTGTGCCACCATGTCGGAGCGCCACGTCTCGCGCGAGCGGCACAACGAGAGCATCGTCTCGGCCCAGCGCAGCGGCTTTGGCGATCCGTCGAGTCTGATGAGTCCGATGATCCGCGACATGGACGCTTCAGCGCCTGCGTTGCGCGGTCAGATGGCACCACGGCTGGTAGAGCGTGCCCCGGAAACAGAGCCGCCCGCCGTCCTGCCGGTTGACGGTGTAGCTGGTGATCTGGCTGGGATCGCCAGGCGGCGGCAGATCGATGGGCAGGTGAAACGGCCTGAAGGCTGGCGATTCAAACCCCGCCTCCTCCACGAGTCGTTGCATCACGCCATACGGCCGCAGGTAAAACGTGAGCCCATCCGGATGGAGCCGGCTGGTTTCGGTCAGCGCCACGCGCTGCTCGAAGGGGTGGAAATAGTCGAACGCCACGAACCAGCCGCCGGGAGC